>NZ_JAEVHJ010000280.1:0-9012 GCF_016802855.1 Micromonospora sp. ATA51
GTTGCGAGGCGGGCGGCGAGGGGCCTACCCGATCAGCTCAGCGACTGAGCGGCACCAGGGTGAGCAGGCGGTCCCGGACCGGCGGGCCGGCCTCGTCGACCGCGTCCGGATCCGGCTGCACCTCGCTGCGCCAGGCGACGAGCATCGCCCGGCGCTCGCGGGGCGTGGTGCCGCCCCAGACGCCGTGGCAGTCCCCCACCTCCAGCGCCCAGGCGAGGCAGGAGCCCTGGACGTCACAACTGCGGCAGAGCGTGACGGCCGCGTCGGCCGGCTCGTTGGGCGCCGGAAAGAAGGTTTCCGGGTCCACGCTCTGGCAGGTCCCTCTGGTCCGCCACGCCTCGTCCTGTCGCCGCTCGCGCAACGCCCGCAGCAGTCGCGGATCTCGTCGTGCGGCGGCCACCTCGTGCGGGCGGGGCATACGTGCCCGTGTCAAATCCACCCACCTCCCCCGTGGGACCGGCAAGATCACCAAGGATCGATGGGGGTCATCCGCCCCGTGCGAATCGACGCCCACCGCCGGCGCTGTGTTCTATCGCACTTGCGGACGCGGGGACAAGACTCTGCGGTAAAGATGGCTAAAAGACCGGGCGACGTTTCAGGCGCAACCCCGGCAAATCAGCACACGACAATGCGCCGACAGTGATCAGAACAGGGTCAATTCCGAGTCGGCCTCCTCGCGCGCGAGCGGGACCCGGACGGTCAGGCCGGGACCGTCGTTGCGGACGTCGCCGACCGCCGGGGAGACCGGGCGGATCTCCAACCCGGCGAGCCAGTCCGCCGGCGGCGGGACCAGCAGCGCGGCGGGTTCCTCGGTCGGGCCGAGCCAGGTCGCCCAGCGGTCCCGGGGCAGCAGCAACGGCATCCGGTCGTGCACCTCGGCCAGCTCGCCGACGGCCGCCGTGGTGAGCACGCTGAAGGTGAGCAGCGCGCTGCCCGCCGCCTCCCACACCGACCAGATGCCGGCGAAGGCGAGCACCGAGCCGTCCGCCGGCGTCATGTAGTAGGGCTGTGGGCGGCCGCCGGCCTCGCGGACCCACTCGTACCAGCCGTCGGCCGGGACCAGGCAGCGGCGGCGGGCGAAGGACGGGGCGTACGCCCGGCTGGTGGCGATCGTCTCGGCCCGGGCGTTGATCATGCGGGCCGCGCCGGTGGCGCTGCGGGACCAGTGCGGGACCAGGCCCCAGCGGCCCACCGAGAGCGTGCGGTGCCCCTCGGGCGCCAGCCGGACCAGCGGCACCGGATCGGTCGGGGCCACGTTGAAGTCCGGGCCGACCGCGCCGCCGGTCTCGTCGTACGACTCGAACAGCGCGCTCAGGTCGCCCGCGCTCCGGGTCGTCGCGTACCTCCCGCACATGGGGCACACGCTAACGCCCCGACGGCGTCCCGGCTGTCCCGCCAACCGGGAGTGGGCCCCACGGCCGGCTCCATGCGCTGCCGGACTTGGCAGAATGTAACCGTGGGGAATCCGACCGCGACCCGGCCGCCGCAGCCGTGGACCGCACCGACCGCCAGCGACCCGGTCGCCGCGACGCTGCGCCTGCCCGGTTCCAAGTCGATGACCGCGCGGGCCCTGGTGCTCAGCGCGCTGGCCGGCGGCCCGTCGACGCTGGGCGGGCCGCTGCGCGCCCGGGACACCGAGCTGATGGCCGGCGGCCTGCGCGCCCTGGGCGCGCACATGTCGATCTCCGACGACGACCGCTGGCTGGTCCGGCCGCACCGGCTGGTCGGCCCGGCGGACGTCGACGTCGGCCTGGCCGGCACGGTGATGCGCTTCCTCCCGCCGGTGGCCGGTCTGGCCGAGGGGCGGGTCACCTTCGACGGCGACCCGCAGGCCCGGGTCCGCCCGCTCGGCCCGCTGATCGGGGCGTTGCGCTCCCTCGGCGTACGCATCGACACGCCCGACACCGGCAGCCTGCCGCTGACGGTCCTCGGAGCCGGCCGGGTCGCTGGCGGCGAGGTCGTCATCGACGCCTCCGCCTCCAGCCAGCTCGTCTCCGGGCTGCTGCTGGCCGCCCCGCGGTTCGACCGGGGCGTGGTGGTCCGGCACGAGGGCCCGCCGGTTCCCTCCGCGCCGCACCTGCGGATGACCGTGCAGATGCTCCGCGCCGCCGGGGCGGCGGTCGACGACAGCGTGCCCGACGTCTGGACGGTCGAGCCGGGGCCGCTGAGCGGGCGCGGCTGGGAGATCGAGCCGGACCTCTCCGGCGCGGTGCCGTTCTTCGCCGCCGCGCTGGTCACCGGCGGTGAGGTGACCCTGCAGGGCTGGCCGCGCAGCAGCATGCAGCCGGTCGAGCAGCTCCGTGCGCTGCTGCACCGGATGGGCGGCGAGGTGACGCTGACCACCGGCGGGCTCACCGTGCGGGGCACCGGAGCCGTGCACGGCCTGGACGCCGACCTCTCCGACGTCAGCGAGCTGACCCCGGCGCTGACCGCGCTGGCCATGCTCGCCGACTCGCCGTCCCGGCTGACCGGCGTCGGGCACATCCGGGGCCACGAGACCGACCGGATCGCCGCGCTGGCCCGGGAGTTCACCGCGCTCGGCGCGGACATCACCGAGTCGGCCGACGGGCTGGAGATCCGCCCCCGCCCGCTGCGCGGCGGGACCTTCCGGACGTACGCCGACCACCGGATGGCGCACGCCGCCGCGGTGGCCGGGCTGGCCGTACCGGGCATCGAGGTGGACGACGTGGCGTGCACCTCCAAGACCATGCCCGAGTTTCCGGCGCTATGGTCAGGAATGGTGACCGGCAAGAGCTGACGCGACAGGGGGCAGGTCCTGGCGACCAAACGGCGCGAGTACGACGAGGACGACGTGCGGGTCCGGCCCGGGAAGTCGTCGCGCCCGCGTACGCGCACCCGCCCCCGGCACGCCGACGCGGTCGACGGTTTCGTGATCGCCGTGGACCGGGGCCGCTACACCTGCGTACGACCGGACGCCGGCCCGGACGACCCGACGATCACCGCGATGCGGGCCCGGGAGCTGGGCCGCAAGTCGGTGGTGGTCGGCGACCGGGTCGGGCTGGTCGGGGAAACGTCGGGGGCAGCCGGCGCGCTGGCCCGGATCGTCCGGATCGCCGAGCGCCGCTCGGTGCTGCGGCGCACCGCCGAGGACGACGCGACCACGGCCGAGGGCCGGCTGGAACGGGTCGTGGTGGCCAACGCCGACCAGTTGGTGATCGTCAGCGCGCTGGCCGACCCGCCGCCGCGCACCGGGTTCATCGACCGCTGCCTGGTGGCCGCGTACGACGCGGACATCGAGCCGCTGCTCTGCCTGACCAAGGCGGACCTGGCCGGCCCGGAGGCGGTGCTCGGCTACTACACCGAGCTGGAGCTGCCGTACGTGCTGATCCGGCCCGACTCGGACCTGGACGCCCTGCGCGCGCTGCTCGCCGGGCGCGTCTCGGTGCTGGTCGGGCACTCCGGGGTCGGCAAGTCGACGCTGGTCAACCGCCTCGTCCCGGAGGCCGAGCGGGCGGTCGGCACGGTCAGCGCGATCGGCCGCGGCCGGCACACCTCGACCAGCGCGGTGGCCCTGCGGCTGCCGCCCACGCCCGGCGCGAAGGGCGATCCCGGCTGGATCGTCGACACCCCCGGGGTACGCAGCTTCGGGCTGGCGCACGTCTCCGCGGAGAGCCTGCTGCACGGCTTCTCCGACCTGGTGGAGGCCACGGTCGACTGCCCGGCGAACTGCCAGCACACCGCCGAGGAGGCGCACTGCGCGCTGGACGCCTGGGTGGCCGCCGGCAAGGCCGACCCGCGCCGGCTGGCGTCGTACCGCCGGCTGCTGGCCTCCCGCAGCGGGGAGGGCGACCAGCGCGGGGAGGTCGACCACCGCGGGCCCGGCGAGGGTGACCAGCGCGGGCCGGACGCGCCGCCCGCCGGGTCCTGACCCGATGTCCGCCGCTACCGTTTCCGGCATGACCGGGTACGCCGCCGACCTCGCCCTCGCCCACCTGCTCGCCGACGCCGCCGACGCCATCTCCACGGCCCGGTTCCGCGCCCTCGACCTGCGGGTCGAGTCGAAGCCGGACCTGACCCCGGTCTCCGACGCGGACACCGCGGTCGAGCGGGAGATCCGCGCCCTGCTGGCCGAGCACCGGCCGGGTGACGGCCTGCTCGGCGAGGAGTACGGCGAGCAGCCGGCCGCCGGGCCCGACGGGCGGCGCTGGGTGGTCGACCCGATCGACGGCACCAAGAACTTCGTCCGCGGCGTGCCGGTCTGGGCCACCCTGATCGCCCTGCTGGAGTCCGACCGCCCGGTGCTCGGCCTGGTCTCCGCCCCGGCGCTGGGCCGGCGCTGGTGGGCCGCGACGGGCGCGGGCGCGTACGCCGGCCCGGACGCCGCCTCCGGCGCACCGATCCGGGTCTCGGGCGTCAAGGATCTCGCCGACGCGAGCTTCTGCTACTCGTCACTGACCGGCTGGGAGTCCGCCGGTCGCTTGGACGCGATCCTGCAGGTCATGCGGGACACCTGGCGCAGCCGGGCGTACGGCGACTTCTACGGCTACATGCTGCTGGCCGAGGGGGCGCTGGACGTGATGGTGGAGCCGGAGCTGTCGCTGTGGGACCTCGCCGCGCTGGCGCCGATCGTGACCGAGGCCGGCGGCACGGTCACCGACCGGGCCGGTCGACCGGCGCCGGCCGGCGGGGAGAACAGCGCGATCGCCACCAACGGCCTCCTCCACGCCGACATCCTGGAGCGGCTGGGAGAGCCAGCCGCGCGCTGACCGACCGGTTGCCTCTATCCTCGCCAGGTGGTGTCCTCCGGTTGGTGCTTCCTCGCGGCCATGATCGTCGCGTACGGCTTCGCCAATCTGCTCCAGTCCGTCGCCGCGGCGCGGACCACCGTGCACCACACCTTCGACCCGGGGCTGCTGCTGCGGCTGGCCAGCCACCGGACGTACCTGGTCGGGCTGATCTGTCAGGTCACCGGTTTCGTGCTGGCCTTCCTGGCCCGCCGGGACCTGCCGCTCTTCCTGGTCCAGGCCAGCGTGGCGGCCGGGCTCGGGGTGACCGCGATACTCGGGGTGCTGGTGCTGAAATGGCGGCTGCCGGCCGCCGAGGTGGCGCTGCTGGCGCTCCTCTTCGGCGGGATCACCGCACTGGTGCTGGCCGCCCAGCCGGCCCCCTCCCGGCAGCTCGGCACTGCCGGTCTGATCGGCCTGACCGTGGCGCTCGGGGTGATCGCCGTGGCCGGCTTCTTCGCGGCCCGGCTGCACGGGGCGCCCGGCTCGGTGGCGCTCGGCTCGCTGGCCGGGATGGCGTTCTCCGCCGCCGCGGTGGCCGCCCGCCCGCTGGCCTCGGCGGACTCCGCCGAGGCGTTCGTCCGGGACCCGCTGCTCTACCTGCTGATCGCCCACTCGGTGGTGGGCCAACTGCTCCTCGGCCTGGCGATGCAGCGGGGCTCCACCACCGCGGCGGTGGCCGCGATGGACGCCGCCGGGGCGGTGCCCGCGGCGATCATCGGCCTGCTGCTGCTCAACGACCGGATCTGGCCGGGCCGGGAGTGGCTGGCCGGGGTCGGTTTCCTGATCACGCTGGCGTCGGTGGTCGGCCTCACCCGGTACGCCGAACCGCAGCACCACCACGCGGTCGCCCGCGAGCGGGAGCGCCCGATGATCGGCGCCGGGGCCGCCGCCCGTCCCCGCCGCTGACCGAACACGCCGCCGGAGGCGGCCCGCCGTACCGGCATCAGGCCGCCTCGACGGGCTTCTCGACCGGTTTCTCGGCGGGCTTCTCGACCGGCTTGCGCCGCCCGATGACCCGCTCGTAGAGCCGCTCCAGGGCGCCGGCCGTCCGCTCCCAGGTGTAGCTGCAGCGGACCCGGTCGACCGCCGCGTGCCCGTACGCGAACCGCCCGGCGTTGTCGGCCAGCAGCCGGCGCAGGGTGACCCCGAGCGCGCGGACGTCCCCCGGCGGCACCAGCTTGCCGGTCACCTCGTCCACCACCGCGTCGGCGATCCCGCCCATCGCGTAGCCGACCACCGGCACCCCGCAGGCCATCGCCTCCAGCGACACCCGCCCGGCGGACGAGTAGTGCGGCGTGCAGGCGACCACGTCGGCCGAGCGGTACCAGGTGGCCATCTGGTCGTGCGGCACCGCGCCGACCAGCTTCACCTGGTCGGCCACCCCGGTGCGTTCGGCCAGCTCCCGCAGCCGCCGCGCCTCGGCGTGGTCGGCCAACTGCTCCGCGGGCGGCCCGCCGGCGATCACCAGCTCGGCGTCGCCGACCAGCCGCATCGCCCGGACCAGGTCCTCCTGGCCGTGCCCGGGCGACAGCCCGCCGACGGAGAGGATGCGGGCCCGCTGGTCCCGGGGCGCCGCCTCGCCGTCGGGGTGGAACTGCCCGGTGTCGACGCCGGTCGGCACCATCGCCACCGAGGTGCGTTGCAGTCCCATCCGGGTCAGCTCGTCGACCTCGTCGTTGCACTGCGCGACCGCGATGTCCACCGCCCGGGTCAGCGCCCGCTCCAGCGGGATCCGCTCCCCCGGCCCGTCGTACTGCCCGCCGAGGTGGCGCAGCTGCTCGACGCCGAGCGAGTGGAAGGTCTGCACGACCGGGATGTCGGTCTCCCGCACCCCGTGGGCGGCGGCCAGGCCACCGACCCAGTAGTGCCCGTGCACCACGTCCGGGGTCCAGTCGCCGGACCACCGCTCGGCCAGCCAGCGGCCGTACTCGGCCACGTGCGGGACCAGTGCGGCGGTGGGCAGCGGGATGGGCGGGCCGACCGGCACGCGTTCCAGCCGGTAGCCGTCCACCTCGACGCGCTCCGGCTGCCCCGCGGAGTCGCGGCGCTCGTAGACCCGTACGTCGTGGCCCCGGTCGGCGAGCTCGGCGGCGACCCGGGCGATGTGCTGGTGCGTGCCGACGGTCGGACCGTCGACCTGCCTGGACGGGCCGGCGTGCGCGCACACAAGGCCGACGCGCATGGTGCACCTCCATGCGTTCTAGCGAGCGGTGGGTCCTCCCGGTCAGAGGGTCCCATTAACCCGGCGCTGGTGAGCCGAAACCTGGCAGATCGGGACCGGACCGGCGGAGCGAACTCGGCCGGGCGCGACCGGGATCCGGGGCGCCCGGATCCGCATGACCCACCCGGACCGGGGGTACCGGCGAAGAATGCCTCTCACCCGCAACCTCGACGACGCCACGGTCGTCATCACCGGCGCCTCCAGCGGCATCGGCGCGGAGACCGCGTACGCGCTGGCCCGTCGCGGTGCCGACGTGGTGCTCGCGGCCCGCAGCGAGGAGGCCCTCCAGCGGGTCGCCGCGCGCTGCCGGGAACTGGGTGGGCGGGTCCTGGTCGTACCGACCGACGTGACCGACCCGGAGGCGGTGGAGCGGCTCGCCGCCCGCGCGGCGGCGGAGTTCGGCCGGATCGACGGCTGGGTCAACAACGCCGCGGTCAGCGCGGTGGGCCTCTTCGACGAGATCCCGGTGGCGGAGTTCCGGCGGGTGGTGGCGGTGAACCTGCTCGGCACGGCGTACGGGACCAAGGCGGCGCTGCCCTGGCTGGGGGCGGCCGGCGGCGGGGTCGTCGTCAACAACGCCTCGGTGCTGGCCGAGGTGGCGATGCCCTACCAGTCCGCGTACAACGCGACCAAGCACGGCATCCGCGGGCTGGCCGACACCGTGCGGCAGGAGCTGCGGGTGACCGGTCGGGGCAACATCTCCATCTGCACGGTGCTGCCGGCCACCATCGACACCCCGTTCTTCCGGCACGCCGCGAACCACAGCGGCCACGAGCTGGCCCCACCACCGCCGGTGTACCCGCCGGAGGTGGTCGCCGAGACGATCGTGCGGCTGCTGCGCCGGCCGCGCCGGGAGGCGTACGCGGGCGGCGCCGCGCGGCTGCTCGGCCTGCAGTGGCGGCTGGCGCCGGCGCTGGCCGAGCGGGCGCTCGGCTGGTACACCCACCGGACCCAGTTCGGGCCGGGCGTCCGGCTGGACAGCACCGGCAACGTCTTCCGGGCCGACGCCGAGGCGGAGCGCTTCGGTGGCTGGCACGGCCGGCGGCGGCAGCTGGTCCGGGTGACCGCCGCCTTCGGGTTGGCGGCGGCCGGCACCGCCGTCGGCACGATGGCGGCGATCAACCGCCGGGCCCGGACGGACCGCTGATGAACCGCATCGACCGGTCGGATGCGCGGCCCGGACCCGGCATGCACAATGGGACGATCATGCCGACGGACGTGCGCTGCCTGGTGGAGACGGACGAATCGTCTGCGGTAGTCAGGCTGACCGGCGTGCTGGACCTGGCCGCCGTCGACGCCGTCCGGGACGCGTTGCTGGCCCGGCTCTGGGCCCGGCCCGGCCCGGTGATCGCCGATCTCACCCGGCTGCGGGTGGCCGAGCCCGCCGCCCGCGCCGTCCTCGACGAGGTGCGCCGCGTGGTGGCCGACTGGCCCGCCGCCGACCTGCTGGTGCTGGATCCGGCGGCCGCGCGGGAGGGGGCGCCGGTCCGGGCGACCCTGGACGAGGCGCAGGAGGAGTTGGCCGGGGCGCCGCTGGCCGCGGTGCTGAACGCCGACCTGCTGCCGACCGTCGGCGCGGCCCGGGAGGCCCGGGCGCTGGTGACCGACGGCTGCGACCGGTGGGGCGTGCCGGAGCTGGCGGAGCCGGCGTGCATCGCGGTGACCGAGATGGTCAACAACGTGGTGGCCCACGCGGGCACCCCGATGACCGTCCGGGTGGCCCCGCGGGACAGCTCGCTGCACCTGGCCGTCCGGGACCACTCCTCCCGGCTGCCCGCGTACGCCGGCCTGGCCCCGCTGAACTCGGCCGGAGGCCGGGGCCTGCTGCTGATCGACACGGTCGCCCGGCGCTGGGGCAGCACGCCGTTGCCGGACGGCAAGGTCGTCTGGTGCGTGCTGCATCCCGAGGACGAGGTGGCCCACCGGAGCTGACCGGGGGCGCGGCCGGCGCTGGGGCAGCACGCCGTTGCCGGACGGCAAGGTCGTCTGGTGCGTGCTGCATCCCGAGGACGAGGTGGCCCACCGGAGCTGACCGGGGGCGCG
>NZ_JAEVHJ010000281.1:0-8994 GCF_016802855.1 Micromonospora sp. ATA51
ACCGGGCGCCGGGCGGGCGGCCGGCCGCACCGCACGACCGGCAACCGACGGCGGTAATCCCGCGCCCCGCGCGAGGCCGGGCACGGACGATCGGAGCGGAACATGACCAGTACGGTTCCTGCGCCGGCGCGGGGCGCCACCGCCGCGCCGGCCGTCCCGGCCACCCCGGCCGACGGGGAGTGGCTGACCTGCGGTGGCTGCCGGGTGCTGCTGTACCGCAAGCGGTTCGACCGGCTGCTGGGGGTGTGCCCGGAGTGCGGGTGGCACAGCCGGCTGACCGCGGACGAGCGGCTGCGCAGCCTGCTCGACCCCGACTCGGTGCGACCGGTGACGCCGGCGGAGTCGGTGCACGACCCGCTGAACTTCACCGACCTGGTCGACTACCCGGGCCGGTTGTCCCGGGCCCGGGAGAGCACCGGCCTCGCCGACGCGGTCCGAGTGGTCCGGGGTCGGATCCAGGGCCACCCGGTGGTGGTGGCGGTGATGGACTTCCGCTTTCTCGGCGGCAGCCTGGGGGTGGCCGCCGGCGAGGCGGTGACCGCCGCCGCGGAGGCCGCCCTGGCTGACTCCTGCGCGCTGCTGATCGTCACCGCCTCCGGCGGGGCCCGGATGCAGGAGGGCGCGCTGGCACTGATGCAGATGGCCAAGACCGGCAACGCGCTGCGCGCCCTCGACGAGGCGGGGCTGCTCACGATCACCCTGGTGACCGACCCGACGTACGGCGGGGTCGCGGCCTCGTTCGCCACGCTGAGCGACGTCATCATCGCCGAGCCCGGTGCCCGGATGGGCTTCGCCGGCCCGCGGGTCATCGCGCAGACCATCCGCCAGGAGCTGCCCCCGGGCTTCCAGACCGCGGAGTTCCTGCTGGAGCGGGGCCTGGTCAACGGGGTACGCGCCCGGGGCGAGCTGCCCTGGGTGCTGGGCCAGTTGCTGGCGGCGGCCGCCCCGGCGCCGGCGGACTGGGGTGGCGCGGCGGTGGACCCCGTGCTGCGCGACCCGGCCGCCCTGGTCCGCCGACCGCCCGCCGAGGTGGTCCGGCTGGCCCGGCACCTCGACCGGCCCACGCTCACCGACCACCTCACCGAGTGGCTGGACGGCTTCGTCGAGCTGCGCGGCGCCCGCGACGGCGCGGGGGACTGCCGGGCGGTGGTGGGTGGCCTGGGGGTGCTGGACGGGCTGCCGGTGCTGGTGATCGGGCACCAGAAGGGGCACAGCACCGAGGACTGGTGCGGCACTCCTTCGGCATGCCCTCGCCCGCCGGCTACCGCAAGGCCGCCCGGCTGATGCGGCTCGCCGCGAAGCTGCGGGTGCCGATCGTGACCCTGGTGGACACCGCCGGGGCCCATCCCGGGCTGGCGGCGGAGGAGCAGGGCCAGGCGGTCGCCATCGCGGAGTCCATCGCGCTGATGGGCAGCCTGCCGGTGCCGGTGGTCACGGTGATCACCGGTGAGGGAGGCAGCGGCGGCGCGCTGGCGTTGGCGGTGGCGGACCGGGTGCTGCTGACCGAGAACGGCACGTACTCGGTGATCAGTCCGGAGGGTTGCGCGGCGATCCTCTGGCGCAGCCCGGAGCGGGCGGCCGACGCGGCGGCCGCGCTGGGTGTGGACGCCGGGTCCCTGCTGCGGCTCGGCGTGGTCGACGGGGTGGTGCCGGAACCGCCGGGCGGCGCCCACCTCGACCCGGCGCGCGCGTCCCGGCTGGTCCGGGACGCCGTGGTCGTCGCCCTGCGCGAGCTGCGGACCAGTGACGGACCGACCCTGGTCGCCAGGCGGCGGGCCCGGTTCCGGCGGTTCGGTCTGACCAACGATAGGAGGCCCTGACATGACCATCACTCCTGCTCCCACCACGACCCCCGTGCCGGCCGATCCGGGCGGGCTGGACGCGGCGGTGGCGGTGCTGCACGCCGAGGCCGCGATGGAGGTGCTGCACCGCAGCGTCCTCGGGGTGGCCCGCTCGGTCAGCGGCGCGCCGAGCCGGATCAGCGTCCGTTTCGGCTGCGCCAGCATCGACGTCGAGTGGCCGGACGCGACCGCGTCCGGGGGTGGGACGCCCGTCACCGTGTTCGCCGAGACGCCCGCGACCCAGGTCGACGCCGGGGCGGAGGCCGGCCGGCACGAGCTGCGGTCACCGCTGGTGGGCACCTTCTACCGGGCGATCGAGCCGGGCGCCAAGCCGTTCGTCGAGGTCGGCGACATCGTCGAGGTCGGCCAGCAGGTCGGCATCGTGGAGGCGATGAAGCTGATGAACCCGCTGGTGGCGGACCTGGCCGGGCGGGTGGTCGAAATCGCGGTGGCCGACGGCGAGCCGGTCGAGTACGAGCAGCCGCTGCTGGTGATCGAGCCCTGGGAGGGCGAGTGAGCGGGCGGGAGGCCACCTTCGACACGGTGCTGGTGGCCAACCGCGGCGAGATCGCGCTGCGGGTGGTGCGTAGCTGTCGGGAGATGGGGATCCGCAGCGTGGTGGCGTACTCCACCGCGGACCGCGAGTCGGCGGCGGTGCGCGCCGCCGATGAGGCGGTGCACATCGGACCGGGACCGGCCAAGCAGAGCTACCTGTACCCGCCGGCGCTGATCGAGGCGGCGCTGCGCACCGGCGCGCAGGCCGTGCACCCGGGCTACGGGTTCCTCTCCGAGGATCCCGACTTCGCCGAGATCTGCGCCCGCAACGGGCTGGTCTTCATCGGACCCCGGCCGGAGGTGATGGCGCGCCTCGGCGACAAGTCGTTGGCCCGGCGGTTGATGACCGACGCCGGCCTGCCGGTGCTGCCGGGCACCCTCGAGCCGGTCGGCAGCGCCAGCGAGATCCAGGCCGCCGGGCACCGGGTCGGCTTCCCGGTGATCATCAAGGCGGCGGCCGGCGGGGGCGGCCGGGGGATGAGCGTGGTGCGGCGCGCGGAGGACCTGCTGCCCGCGTTCCGCGCCACCCGGGCCGCGGCCCGCTCGGTCTTCGGCGACGACCGGGTCTACCTGGAGCGCTTCCTGGAACCCGCCCGGCACGTGGAGATCCAGGTGCTCGCCGACGGGCACGGCAACGTGGTGCACCTCGGCGAGCGGGACTGCTCGGTGCAGCGCCGGCACCAGAAGCTCGTCGAGGAGAGCCCGGCCCCGGGCCTGCCCCGGCGGATCGCCGACGCGCTGGCCGAGGCGGCGGTACGGGGCGCCCGGGCGGTCGGCTTCACCGGCGCGGGCACCTTCGAGTTCCTGGTGGCCGGCGAGGAGACCGCGTTCATCGAGGTGAACTCGCGGATCCAGGTGGAGCACCCGGTCACCGAGGCGGTCACCGGCATCGACCTGGTCCGCGAACAGATCCGGGTGGCGGCCGGCCTGCCGCTGTCGGTGACGCAGGACGACGTCCGGCCGCGCGGGGTGGCGGTGGAGTGCCGGGTCAACGCCGAGGACCCGGCCCGGGACTACGCCCCCTGCCCGGGGGAGTTGACGGAGTTCGTCCCGCCCGGCGGCCCGTTCGTCCGGGTGGACACCCACGCCTACCCGGGCTGGCGGATCTCGCCGTACTACGACTCGCTGCTGGCCAAGGTGATCGTCTGGGGGCCGGACCGGGACCAGGCGCTGGACCGGATGGACCGGGCGCTGGCCGAGTTCCGGATCGCCGGGCGGGGCGTCCGCACCACCGTGCCCCGGCTGCGGGAGGTGCTGGCCGACCCGGTGTTCCGGGCGGCGGAGCACTCCACGGCGTTGCTGGACGAGATGGCGGCGGCGCCGGGCGTACGCCTGGCCGGGTGACGGGTCCGTCCCGGCGGCGCGACCCCGGGGAGCAGGTGCGGCGACGGCCGCGACGGTCAGAGACCGTCGCGGCGTCGGCGTTTCCGGGCCGTCGCCCCCGGGTCGGTGGAGCCGACCCGGGGGCGGGTTCAGCGCCCCACCGCGAGCTGCTGGCTGATGCTGCGCAGGGTCGGCAGGAACCGGTAGTTGTACCCGACGAGCTGGTCGTCCGGCGGCTCGGCACCGATCAGGTGCAGCTCCACCAGCTCCTCCAGGACCGACTCGGCGGCGTGCTCGTCGACGCCGAGCACGGTGGCGGCGGTGCCCAGCGAGACCGGCTGCTGCACCAGCCCGGCGAGCTGGCCCAGCGCGGTCTGCACCGCCCGCGGCGCGAGCCGGTACGTCCGTTCCACGCTGGCCCGCAGCCGCAGCGGGTCGCCGCAGGGGCGGTCCATCTCCCGCCGCTTCCAGGCGATCAGCCGGGCGATGCTCCAGTGCGGCCGGGAGAGCAGCATCGACGCGGCGACGTGCAGCGCCGACGGCAGCCCGTCGCAGAGGTAGACCAGCTCGCGGGCGATCAGCGGTTCCCGTTCGATCCGCCGCCGGCCGATCGCGGCGGCCAGCAGTTGCAGGCTGCCGTCGACGTCCAGCGGGGGCAGGTGGAGGGTCTCGCTGATGGACGGCGTAGAGAGCCGACGCCGGCTGGTCACCAGCACCGCGCTGGCGCGGCTCGACGGCAGCAGCGGCGCCAGCTGTTCGCTGTCGGCCACGTCGTCGAGGAGGACGAGCACGTTCCGGTCCGCGGTCAGCGAGCGGAACATCCGGCTGCGCTCGTCGAGCGAGGTCGGCAGCGCCTCGTCGGGCACCCCCAGTGCCCGCAGGAACCCGGCGAGCACCTCGCCCAGGTCGGCCCGCCCGCCGTCGCCGTCCAGCAGCCGGGCGTAGAGCTGGCCGTCCGGGTGGTGGTCGCGGACCTGGTGGGCGGCGTGCACGCTGAGCGCGGTGGCGCCGCAGCCGGGCGGCCCGGCGACGACCACCACGGCCGGGGCGTTGCGGGGCGTACGGCCCAGCGCGGCCAGCACCGCCGCCAGCTCGGTGTCCCGGCCGACCAGCGCGGGCCCCTTCGGGGGGAGCTGGCTGGGCGGCGCGGACCGGACCACCACGGCGGCCGGCTCGGTCGGCGCCGGCGGTGGCTCCAGGGCGAGGTCGCCCTCCAGCATCGAGCGGTGCAGCCGCTGGGTGTCCAGCGACGGGTCCAGGCCCAGCTCCCGGGCCAGGGCCGTGCGCAGGTTCTGGTAGACGGCGAGCGCGTCGGGGCGGCGCCCGGCGCGGTAGAGGGCGAGCATCAGCTTGGCGTGGAAGCCCTCGTGGGTGGGTTGCTTGGCCACCAGCGCGGTCAGCTCGCCCAGCACCTCGTGGTGCCGGCCGAGCTGCAGGTCGGCCTGGATTCGGGACTCCAGGGCGCTCTTGTGCATCTCCTCCAGTCGCAACGCCTCGACCTGCAGCAGCGGCCCGAGGCTGACGTCCACCAGGGACGGACCGCGCCAGAGCCGCAGCGCGTCGGCCAGGGTGGCCGCCGCGGTGGCTGGATCACCCGCCTCCAGTTGCGCCCGGCCCAGGGCGGCCAGCCGGCCGAAGCGGCGGGCGTCGAGGGCGTCCGGCGCGAGCGAGAGGACGTATCCGTAGGCGGAGGTCCGCAGCGACGGCGTCCCCGCCGTGGCGGGCAGCTGCCCCCGGGCGTTGGGTACGCCGAGCCGCAGCAGCTTGCGCAGCTGGTAGACGTACGTCTGGAGTGTGGTGGTGACGCTGGCGGGAGGGTTGTCCTCCCACAGCTCCTCGATGATCTGGTCGGTCCGCACGACGACGTTGCCGTTGAGCGCGAGAAGGCTGAGCGCTCGGCGGAGTTTGGGCGCCGAGGGTGTCACGACCGCACGGTCGCGTACCACCTCCAGCGGTCCTAGGATCGAAATCTGCACGACAACCACTTCCCCCTTGTGGTCGAAGTCGCTGCTGATCCGCCCCCGCACCAGGGTCGGACGTCGACTTCGAGAGTGCCTGGTATCAGGCTGGGTCGATGCCATCTTTCACCGCTCGAAAAGCGCTGGAGCGCGGATAGAGTCCCCTTTCTCGAAGTCCTCCGCTCGTCCCTTTTCGCGGCAAACGCCGGGCGAATGCACAAGCGGGGTGGATGCGCAACGCATTAATATCCACCAATCGGTTGACCCCTGCCTCCGACGGTTCGCCGGGGGGACGGGGGTCGGCCAAAACCGGACAGTCGGGGTGTTTCCCGTGAACCCGCGCGCTCGGACGGCCGCAACCGGCCCGCCCTTCCTCGCCCGGAAAGCTCGATACGGATCCCACGGTGTCCGACAATCCGTCATTGTGGGCGCCCGCGCAATGTCGGATCTCCGGCTTTCGATCCGACCGGCTCTTTCCTTACCGAGAGTACCCGAAACATTCGGTAACAAATGGCGGACGGCCGACTGTCGGAAAGTCGCTGTATTGGTCCCGGTCAGCGGAGAAAACATTGTCAAGCGACCCAATAATGGGAATCTGGACAAAGCCCTCCGGACGGCGCCGCCGTACGCCCGTCGGCCGTGGTGACGGCGTTGCGCGAGGCGGGCCCGCGGCAAGCGGTCGCCCGGGTCGCCCGGCCCGTCGGGAACCTCGTCGCGGGACCTCTCCCACGGCAGGCGTGTCACCGACAGTGATCGCATCACGTGCAATTTGCAATGGTTGCTTCGGGGCGGATTCCACGAAGTGGATTCGACCCCCGAACGACACAATTCCCGTGCACGGGCAACGGCCCGAGCGGGCGGCGACCCGATTCCCGGGCCCGGGGATCAGTGCGGATGGCCAGCGGTCAGCCGGCCGGCCAGGCGGCGAACCGGCGCTGCCCGTACAGCAGCGGATCCCGGCCCGGCTCGCGGACGATGCGCCGCACCTCGCCGAAGACCACCACGTGGTCGCCGACCGGCTCGGTGCGCGCCACGGCGCAGTGCGCCACGGCGAGCGCGTCGTCGGCCAGGTGCGGCCCCGCCGCCTCCGGCCCGGCGTCCCAGCGCACCCGGGAGAACCGGTCCGGGTCGCCGGAGGCGAACAGCCGCGCCGTCTGCGACGCGCGGTCGTGCAGCAGGTTCACCGCGAAGCGGGAACCGGCGACGATCGCGGCCAGGGTGGGGCTGCCGCGCCAGACGCAGACCAGCAACGTCGGCGGGCTGAGCGTCACGCTGCACACCGACGAGCAGGTCATGCCGTGCGGCCGGCCGTCCGGCCCGAACGCCGTCAGCACGGCCACGCCGGTGGGGAACTCGGCCATCAGGCCCCGGAAGTCGGTCGAGGTGGGCCCGGCGGCCCGCTCGGCGAGGGAATCTGTCACGTCGCACCACCTCAGGGATCGGGCGGGGGTCCGCCGGCGCGCCGGACCGGACCCCCGGCGTCGGTCAGTTCATCCCGATGTACGGGGCGATGTGCCGGCCGGCCCAGCTGTCGAAGTCCTCGAGCAGCTGCTTGTTCAGCTCCGGGTGCTCGGCGAAGGCCTTCAGCGCGTCCGCCTGGGTCATCGCCTTCGCCACCAGGGCGTCGGCCGCCTTGCGCCGCTGCCACCAGTCGTCGTTGGTCTCCGTGCGCTCCAGCAGGGTCGCCGGCACCTTCTGGCCGAGCAGCAGGTTGTCGATGCCCGCCAGGCCGAAGAAGGTCGGCGCCGCGCCCAGTGCCAGGTCCAGCAGGAAGGGGTCCCGCCGGGTCAGCGGCGCGCCGTTGGCGTACAGGTCCAGCAGCGGCTTGAAGCCGGAGACGTCGCAGCGCTCCCGGACGTCCTTCCAGAACGGGGTGTCCAGCTTGGTGTTGAACTTGTAGTGGATGCCGAGGAACCAGCGGATCGCGTCCCAGCGCTGGCCGAGGCCGAGGTTGACCACGTCCCGGGCCGGGGTCTCGGACCACGAGGTGGGCAGGGTGGCCACCATCGCCTGGATGGAGAGCGCGCTCATCAGCAGGCCCGTGGACTCCAGCGGCTCGACGAAGGCGTACGAGTTGCCGATCGCGTAGACGTTGCCCCGCCAGGCCTTGTCGTGCCGGCCGCTGCGGAAGCGCACCTGGCGCAGCCCGTCGACGGTGGGGAAGCGCTCCTTGATCTCGTCGGCCGCCTGCTCGTCGCTGATGTGGTCGGTCGAGTAGACGTAGCCGATGTGGTCGCTCTCCGGGGTGGGGATGTTCCAGGTCCACCCGGCCTGCATGGTGGTCGCCGAGGTGTACGGCTTGAGCACCCCGTCGTGCGGCATGTTGCCGGTGACCGCCGAGTTGGTGAAGAGCGTGTCGGCGTAGCTGTGGAACGGCGTGCCGAGGGTCTTGCCGAGCAGCATCGACCGGAAGCCGGTGCAGTCGACGTAGAAGTCGAACTTCAGCTCGCGCCCGTCGGTGGTGGTCAGGTGGTCGACCCACTCCTCGCCGCCGAGCACCACGTCGGCCAGCCGCGCCTCGACGTGCTTGATGCCGCGCTGCTCGGCCAGCTCGGTGAGGTAGCCGACGAACCGGGCGTTGTCCAGGTGGTACGCGAACGGCAGGTACTTCATCAGCGAGACCGGCTTGCCGTCCACCTCGAAGACCGCCGAGCGGTCGGCCATCATCATCAGCGACTGGAGGGTGAAGCCGTTGACGCTGCCGGTGGCGTCCAGCGCGCCGAGGCCGCCGATGGAATGGTGGTGCCAGTCGAAGGTGGCCATGAACGGCTCGTCGTCCGCCGGCCCCCAGTCGAACCTGATGCCGAGCTTCCAGGTCGGCATCACCTTCCGGTACAGCTCGTTGGCGTCGATGCCCAGGTAGTGGTGCAGGAACATCACCATGTAGGTCACCGTCGCCTCGCCGACGCCGATGATCGGGATCTCCTTCGACTGCACCAGGGTGACGTTCAGCCACGGCCGCTTCGCCTTCAGCGCCAGCGCGGCCATGAAGCCGGCGGTGCCGCCGCCGATGACGCCGACCGAGCGGACCCCCTGCGGGTCGTCGTCGGCCGGGCGGCGCCGGTCGCTCGCCACCGCCTCGTGGTGCTGGGTGAGCGCCCGCGGGTTGAGCACACCCGGCATGCCCTGGCCGTTCGCGCCGCCCAGCCAGTCGCGTACCGCGTCCGCGTCGGACTCGGTGAGGCTCTCGACCAGCGTGTCCAGCTGCGTCCTGGTGGTGTACGCCAAGTCGGCATGGCTGGAGAAAAACCAGGAAACCGCTCGCAAGCTGTCGCGGGCGATCGCCCGGACGCTGGAGTGGATCGCCGCGCACAGCG
>NZ_JAEVHJ010000282.1:0-8958 GCF_016802855.1 Micromonospora sp. ATA51
GCTGGCGGCGGTCCGGGTCGCCGGGCGGCTCTTCACCCCCGGCCCAGACCCTCCCGCTCGCCATGATCATCGGGCAGCTCCGGGCCACCGCGATCGACCTGCTCCGCGGGGTGGGCGGGGACGACGACGCCACCGTGCTGGGCCGGGTGGACGCCGCGGTCACCGGACCCGCCTGACCGGCGTCAGCCGGCGAGCCAGGCCACCGCCCGCTGCCGGATCTCCGCCGGCACCTCGTGACCGCCGGCGAACTCGGCGTACTCCACCGGGTAGCCCAGGGTGTGCAGGCGGGGGACCAGCCGCCGGCTGCACACGTCCACCGGCAGCACCCGGTCGTCGGTGCCGTGCGAGACGAAGGCGCGCGGCCGGCCGTGGGTCACCAGCGGCGCGGCGAAGCCCGGGGAGAAGGCCAGCACCGCGTCGACCAGGTCGCCGTTGGTCAGGCCCAGGGACAGGGCGTACGACGCGCCGTCGGAGAAGCCGCCGACCGCCACCTCGGTCACCGGGTACGCCCCGAACACCGTGCGGAGCAGCTCGTCGATCCGGGCCACGTCGGGGCCGAACCCCTCGACGATCAGGTCCCAGCTGCTCGCCGTGGCCTGCGGGGCGAGCAGCAGCAGCCGGTGGGTGTCCGCCAGCGGCAGCAGCAGGTCGAGCCCCTGCTGGGCCGTCCCGCCGGCCCCGTGCAGCAGCACCACCACCCGGTACGGCCCGTCGCCGGCCGGGCGTACAGCAGCGCCGGCGGGCCACCGCCCGGCGCGGCCAGCGTGGTCTGGCCGGTGGCGCCCCGGGTCACCGGCGGGGCCGCCGGGCGTGCAGCCGGCCGTGCCGCGGGTTCTCCTCCTCCGGTCGCCGGTGCGGCGGCGCGGGCTCCGTCACCTCGTCTCGCCCCCTCCCGTCGGCCGATCCCCGCGCGGTTACCCCGCTTCCCGCCGGTCAACCGCCCAGTTGGGCGCTCTCCGGCCGGGCTTCCGGCCGGTCCGGTGCTCCGGCCGCGCTGGCCGCGCCGCCGGTCCAGGGCGCTGCCGGTCCGGCCGTGCTGCCGGTCCGGCCGTGCTGCCGGGCCGGGTGCGCGGCCGGTCAGGCGCTCTCGCGGGCCACCAGCGTCGACGGGAACGCGGTGACCGGCGGCACCCGACGGCCGTCCAGCACCGCGGTGGCCGCCGCCGTGGCGATCCGCCGGACCGGGTGGGTGGCGGTGGTGAGGGCGGGCGTGCTGACCGCCGCGTACGGGATGTCGTCGAACCCGGCCACCGCCACGTCGCCGGCACCCCGATCCCGCGCCCCCGCAGCGCGGAGATCACCCCGAGCGCGGTGGCGTCGCTGGCCGCGAAGATCGCGTCGTGTCCGGCCACCGGGTGACGGCCTCCAGCGCCGCCCGGCCGCCCCGGGCGCGCTGAAGTCGCCGGCCACCAGCCGCACCGGCAGGTCGGCCGCGCGCATCAGCGCCCGGTACGCGGTCACCGACCGCCCCGCGCAGGACAGCCAGCGGGGTCCGGTGACCATGGCGATCCGGCGGCGGCCCGAGTCGTACAGGTGGCGGAGCACCGCTCCGGCGCCCGCGGCGTTGTCCACGTCGAAGGAGGGCACGGCCGCCGAGCCGATGCCGATCGAGGCGACCCGGCCGCGCAGGCCGGTCGGCACGGCGGCCAGCACCGGTTCCGTGGTGTTGACCAGCACCACCCCGCAGACGCTCCGGTCCTCGCCGAGCCGGCGCAGGCCGGCGGGCGCGCGCAGGGACAGCCACTCCAGGGCGACCCCGACCCCGTGCGGCGCGCAGACCTGCGCGGCGGCGCCACCACCCGGTCCACGTACGGGTCGTCGAGGACCGTGGCGTCGGCGCCGGACACGGCGACCACCAGCCGGACCCCGGCCCCGCGCACCAGGGCGCGGGCCGCCTGGTTCGGCACGTAGCCGAGCCGGTCGGCGGCGGCGGCGACCCGGTCCCGGGCGGCGGGCGAGGCGAACCCGGTGCCGGCGATCACCCGGGAGGCGGTCGACCGGGACACCCCGGCGGCCCGGGCGACGTCGTCGAGGGTGGCCGGGCGTGTCGTCGGCGTGCTCATGTCGTCCCTCCACCCGTCCGGGCCGTGCCCCCGCGCCCGGCCCACACCGGCATCATGCCGGTTCCGGGCGGTCGCCGGTAAGGGGTGGATCCGGCTTGTGGTGGTAGCGCTCTCAGGTGTGCGATCGTCGGCGGGGCAGTCCGTCAGGGGAGAGGAAGACAGCGCTGTGAGCAGCACCACCGACACACCGACCGCCGACCGGCAGGCGGTACCGCGGCCGGTCCTGGCCGCCCGTACCGGGGTGGCGGTCGTGTTCGCCCTCAACGGGCTGGCGGTGGCCACCTGGTTCTCCCGCGTCCCCGCGGCGAAGGAGTCCCTCGAACTGAGCGCCGGCCGGCTGGGCCTGCTGCTGCTCGCGATGTCGGTCGGCGCGCTGCTGGCGATGCCGACCGCCGGCCTGCTCACCCAGCGTCTCGGGCCGGCCCGGACGGTCGTCACGTCGACCCTCCTGGTCGCCGCCGGCATGACGGTGGTCGGGCTCTCCGCCGGGCTCGCCGGCTCGCTGTCCGGCGTCGCCGTCGGGCTGTTCGCCTTCGGCTACGGCTCCGGCGCCTGCGATGTGGCGATGAACATCGAGGGCGCGGCCGTGGAGAAGCGGCTGGGCCGGACCATCCTGCCCCGGTTCCACGCCGCATGGAGCCTCGGCTCGGTGGCCGGCGCGGGCATCGGCGCCGGGGCGGCCCGGGTGGGCGTACCGGTGGGGGTGCACCTGACCGTGCTGGCGATGGTGGTGCTGGTCGGCACGCTGCTCGGCGCCCGGTCCTTCCTGCCGGCCGCCGCGGAGGCCGACGGCCCGGCCCAGCCGGCGGCCCGGCGGCGGGCGCTGCTGGCCGCCTGGCGGGAGCCGCGGACCCTGCTCGTCGGCCTGCTGGTGCTGGTGATGGCGTTCACCGAGGGCAGCGCGAACGACTGGCTGGCGGTCGCCTTCGTCGACGGGTACGGGGTCAGCGAGGCGGTCGGCGCCGCCGTCTTCGGCGTCTTCGTGGTCGGCATGACGCTCGGCCGGACCGCCGGCACCGTGGCCATCGACCGCTGGGGACGGGTGCCGGTGCTGCTCGGCACCATCGGCCTCGCCACCGCCGGGGCCACCCTGGCGGTGCTGGCCGGCTCCGGCCCGCTGGCGGTCGCCGGCGTCGCCCTCTGGGGGCTCGGCGCCTCGCTCGGCTTCCCGGTCGGGATGAGCGCCGCCGCCGACGACGAGGACCGGGCGCCCGCCCGGGTCAGCGTGGTCGCGGTGATCGGCTACACCGCGTTCCTGGGCGGGCCGCCGCTGCTCGGCCTGCTCGGCGACCACGTCGGCACGCTGCGCGCCCTGCTCGTCGTGCCGATCCTGCTGCTGCCCACCCTCGCCCTGGTCCCGGTGCTGCGCCCACCGGCCCGCTGACCGGTCCGGGCTGGGACGCCGGATCGGCGATCTGGCGGTAACCACCCGGGCGGGATACCGCCATATCGCCGACCTGGGCCGAGTCACGGCGGACTCCCACCCGGCTCGCAGCCGGTTCTCAGGAACCGGTGCTCCACTGGAGGGACGCCGAGGAGAGGAGCCGGAGATGAGCTGGTTCAGCCGACGGCCCCGGGCCGTCGACCGGACGACCCCGACGAAGCTCGACCGCGAGGCGACCGGGGAGGACCTGGCCGCGCTGGAGGCGTTCGTGACCAGCCGGCAGGGCGTGGAGTTCTACCTGGAGCCGGAGACCACGGCGACCGACACCACGGTGGTCGCGATCGCCCACGACGGCGAGTGGATCCGCCGCCGGACCGGCTCGCCGCGCGCCGCCGGGAAGATCGCCCAGAAGCACGCCATCCCGCTGTACGAGGCGGCCCGCACCGGGTACCCGGAGCGGATGCGGGCCTGGAACCGGGCCCACCCGGAGCGCCGCGCCCGCTGACCGGCCGCCACCCGGGCGGATCAGCCGGCCAGCACTGCCTGCGCCCCGGCTCGGGTCACCCGCTGTGGCCGGAGAGGCGGCGGGGAGGTCGGCCGCGCGCGACAGGCCCTGGATCTCCCGGGCGGGCGCCGGGCTCCCCCCGCGTCGACGATCACACTTCCGCCGTCGTCGCCGATGACCGCCGCGCCGGGCCGCACGTTGCCCGGTCGGGATCGCCCGGGGAAGCCGGCACGGCCGGCGACATGTCGGAGCGTGACGGCGTCGATGGTGGCAATTCCGCACTGAGCGCTGGACGGCGGTCGAATGCTGACCGGGACACCAGCCCGTCCGCGCGGCCGCAGTGGTCCCGTCAGGGCGAACGGGTCGTCGGCGGACCGGACGGCCATGGGTGGGAAATGGTGCGGCCCAGATGTACGGCGGGGCCGGAAGTCCAACCCTCGCGCATGGACCGTGGTCATTGCGAGTGGTGGCGTCCGGTCGGCGGCGCAATTGACGTCCGTGCCCGCCGGTGGCGGTGCGGGCAGCCAGGTGCCCGCCGTTGACCCGCGGCGGGCCGGTGTGGCAGCATTCGCGGCCTGACGGCAGTGAAGGAAGCCGGTGCGATTCCGGCGCGGTCCCGCCACTGTCACCGGGGAGCGATCCCCCCTCGTGAGTCACGGCCGTGTGTCTGCGGTTGGAAGGCCGGGGGTGAGCGTCGATCCGGAAGCCAGGATACTTCGGCCGTCGGGAGTTGACCCCAGGGCGTGGACACCCGAGGAGGACCCGATGCACGGCTGCTCCGCCATCGACGATGATCGTCGCATCCGGCCGGCGCGCACCGACGCGCCGACGACCGATCACCCCGCACCGCGTTCCGGTCGCCCCCCCCGTGCGCCCGGCCCGCCGCGCCGCCGCCCGCCTGACCCGGCCCGGCGCCGCCGCTTTCCGCTGAGGTTCCCTCCCGTCCGGTCCGCCGCCGGCCGCGTCCGCGTAGCCACGCGTCGCGGGTGAGCCGGCCGGCGGGCGGCTGAACCCGCGCCCACCCCTGCCCGTCGGCGGTCGACCCGCCCCCGGGCGTCACTCTCCGGAGCTGTCCGTGCTCATCCTGCTGCTCTCCACCGCCGACACCGACCTGCTGGCCGCCCGCGCCAGCGGCGCGGACTACCGGCTGGCCAACCCCGCCCGGGTCGCCGCCGACGCCGTGCCCGCGCTGCTCGACGGCGCCGACCTGGCCGTGGTACGCCTGCTCGGTGGCCGGCAGGCGTGGCCGGACGGGCTGGCGGCCGTCCTCGCCTCCGGCGTGCCGACCGTGGTGCTCGGCGGGGAGACGCTGCCCGACGCCGAGCTGATGGCGGCCTCCACCGTGGCCGCCGGGGTGGCCACCGAAGCGCTGGCGTACCTGGTCGAGGGCGGCGCGGACAACCTGGCCCAGCTGGCCCGGTTCCTCTCCGACACGGTCCTGCTCACCGGCGAGGGCTTCGCCCCGCCCGCGCCCACCCCGCCGTACGGCATCCTCGGCGACCCCGCCCACGACGGCGGCCGGGCCACGGATGGCGACGGACGGCCCACGGTCGGGATCGTGTTCTACCGGGCGCACGCCCTGGCCGGGAACACCGCCTTCGTCGAGACCCTGGCCGACGCGGTCGCGGCGGCCGGCGGGCGCCCGCTGCCGATCTTCTGCGGCTCGCTGCGCGGGCTCACCCCCGGCGCCGGACCGCTCGACCTCTTCGCCCGCTGCGACGCGCTCGTCGTGACGGTGCTCGCCGCCGGCGGGACGGTCGCCGCCGACGCCTCCGGCGGGGGCGACGAGGACGCCTGGGACGTCGGCGCGCTCGCCGCCCTCGACGTACCGGTCATCCAGGCGCTCTGCCTGACCAGCACCCGGGAGCAGTGGGCCGCCGGCGACGCCGGACTCTCCCCGTTGGACGCCGCGATGCAGGTGGCCATCCCCGAGTTCGACGGGCGGATCATCACCGTGCCGTTCTCGTTCAAGCGGATCGACGCCGACGGGCTCTCGGTCTACGAACCCGATCCGGAGCGGGCCGCCCGGGTCGCCGGCATCGCGGTGCGCCAGGCCCGGCTGCGGCACGTGCCGAACGCCGACAAGCGGGTCGCCGTGGTGCTCAGCTCCTACCCGACGAAGCACTCCCGGGTCGGCAACGCCGTCGGCCTGGACACCCCCGCCTCGGCGGTACGGCTGCTCGCCGCCCTCGCCGACGCCGGCTACCGGCTGGGCGGCGCGCCCGTGCCCGACCACGGGGACGCGCTGATCCACGCCCTCATCGCGGCCGGCGGGCACGACGTCGAATGGCTGACCCCGGAGCAGCTCGCCGCCGCCGAGGCCCGGGTGCCCGGGGAGACCTACCGGCGCTGGTTCGACGCGGTGCCGTCCTCGCTTCGCGAACGGATGCGGGAACACTGGGGAGAGCCGCCCGGCCGGCTCTACACCGACGGCGGGGACGTCGTCCTGGCCGGGCTGCGCTTCGGCAACGTGGTGCTGCTGATCCAGCCGCCGCGCGGCTTCGGGGAGAACCCGATCGCCATCTACCACGACCCCGACCTGCCGCCCAGCCACCACTACCTGGCCGCGTACCGGTGGCTGGCCGCGCCGGTCGCCGACGGCGGCTTCGGCGCGGACGCGGTGGTGCACCTCGGCAAGCACGGCACCCTGGAATGGCTGCCCGGCAAGGGGCTCGGGCTGGCCGCCGGCTGCGCCCCCGACGCCGTCCTCGGCGACCTGCCGCTGGTGTACCCGTTCATCGTCAACGACCCCGGCGAGGGCACCCAGGCCAAGCGCCGCGCCCACGCCGTCGTCGTCGACCACCTGGTGCCGCCGATGGCGCGCGCCGAGACGTACGGGGAACTGGCCAAGCTCGAACAGCTCCTCGACGAGTACGCCACCGTGCAGGCCCTCGACCCGACCAAGGTGCCAACGGTCCAGGCGCAGATCTGGGACCTCGTGCGCGCCGCCGAGCTGCACCACGACCTGCACACCGAGCGGATGCCCGACGCCGCGGACTTCGACGACTTCGTGCTGCACCTCGACGGGTACCTCTGCGAGGTCAAGGACGTGCAGATCCGCGACGGGCTGCACGTCCTCGCCCAGGCGCCCAGCGGCGAGGCCCGGGTCAACCTGGTCCTCGCCGTGCTCCGCGCCCCGCAGGTGTGGGGTGGCGCGCGCGCCCTGCCCGGCCTGCGGCAGGCCCTCGCCGCGAGCGTCGGCCTGGACGAGCAGGCCCTGCTCGCCGCGCCCGGAACCCGGGTCGGCCTGCCCGAGGCGCTGACCGACGTGGTGGACGGCCCCGCCGCCACCGCCGCCGACGCGGTCGACCTGATCGAGGCCCTGGCCCGCCGCCTGGTCGTCGGCATGGAGACCCTCGGCTGGGACGCCGGCAAGGTCGACGCCGTCGTCCAGGAGGTCACCGGGCGGACGCTCCCCGACGCCGCCGACGTGCTGCGCTTCGCCGCCCGCGAGGTGGTGCCCCGCCTCGACCGGACCACCGACGAGATCGACCGGGTGCTCGGCGCGCTCGACGGCCGCTTCGTCCCGCCCGGCCCGTCCGGCTCGCCCACCCGCGGCCTGGTCAACGTGCTCCCCACCGGCCGGAACTTCTACTCCGTGGACCCGAAGGCGATCCCCAGCCGCAACGCCTGGGACGTCGGGGTGGCGCTCGCCGACTCGCTGCTCGCCCGGCACCTCGCCGACACCGGGGCGTACCCCCGCTCGGTCGGGCTCACCGTCTGGGGCACCAGCGCCATGCGTACCCAGGGCGACGACGTCGCCGAGATCCTCGCGCTGCTCGGCTGCCGGCCCACCTGGGACGACCGATCGCGCCGGGTCACCGGCGTCGAGGTGGTGCCGCTGGCCGAACTCGGCCGGCCCCGCGTCGACGTGACGGTCCGCATCTCCGGCTTCTTCCGGGACGCCTTCCCGCACGTCGTCGCGCTCATCGACGACGCGGTCCGGCGGGTCGCCGCGCTGGACGAGCCCGAGGACGACAACTACGTCCGGGCGCACGTCGCCGCCGACGTGGCCGAGCACGGCGACGAGCGGCGGGCCACCGCCCGGATCTTCGGCTCCAAGCCCGGGGCGTACGGGGCGGGACTGCTGCCGCTGATCGACGCCCGGAACTGGCGTACCGACGCCGACCTGGCCGAGGTGTACGCCGTCTGGGGCGGCTACGCCTACGGCCACGGGCTGGACGGGCGGGAGGCGCGCGCCGACATGGAACGCTCCTTCGCCCGGATCGCCGTCGCCGTGAAGAACCAGGACACCCGCGAACACGACATCGTCGACTCCGACGACTACTTCCAGTACCACGGCGGGATGGTGGCGACCGTCCGCCACCTCACCGGGGTCGCGCCGGCCGCGTACGTGGGGGACTCGGCGATGCCGCACGACGTGCGGACCCGCACCCTCGGTGAGGAGACCCGGCGGGTGTTCCGCGCCCGGGTGGTCAATCCGAAGTGGATCGCCGCGATGCGCCGGCACGGCTACAAGGGCGCCTTCGAGCTGGCCGCCACCGTGGACTACCTGTTCGGCTACGACGCCACGGCCGGCGTCGTCGACGACTGGATGTACGCGCGGCTCGCCGAGGCGTACCTGTTCGACCCCGACACCCGGGAGTTCCTGGAGCGGTCCAACCCGTGGGCGCTGCGCGGGATCACCGAACGCCTGCTGGAGGCCGCCGAGCGGGGGATGTGGGCCGAACCCGACCCGGCCACCCTCGACCGGCTCCGCGAGACGTACCTGGCCAGCGAGGGCGACCTGGAGGAGCGACAGTGACCGGCTACCCGTTCAGCGCGGTGCTCGGCATGGACGAGATGCGGCTCGCCCTGCTGCTCAACGCGGTCAACCCGGCCATCGGCGGGGTGCTCGTCCGGGGCGAGAAGGGCACCGCCAAGTCCACCGCCGTCCGGGCCCTCGCCACGCTGCTGCCCCCGGTGGACCGGGTGGCCGGCTGCCGCTTCGGCTGCGACCGGCCGGGCCCGACCCGGCCTGCCCGGACGGCCCGCACCCGGCCGGC
>NZ_JAEVHJ010000283.1:0-8856 GCF_016802855.1 Micromonospora sp. ATA51
CTTCCCGACTGGTCTCACCCACACGGCTTCAACACGTCCGCCGATCCACAACAACAGCACCCCCGGTGGCCGGAGGCGTAGGGCGCGCCGGCATGGGATCTGCTTGCCGCGCAGCGCGAACGCTCGGCGCGCGGCGCCGACCGGGGCGCGGGGCTGGCCCCGCGCCAGTCGGGCGAACCAGACGGCCGACGCGGCCGCGTCATCGGCCACGGGCAACGGCCGTCCGACCGCGACCAGGCCGTAGTGGGGCGTGACCAGGCCGTTGATCAAAGCGGCGTTCGACATGATCGCCTCTCGATCGCCAGTCGTCCATACGGTATGTATGCTTGCTGACCGAGACCTGCCCCTCCAACTCATGCCATCCCACCCATTCGCCGGGTGACGCTGGCCAGATCGGAGTGACATGGGCTGCTCACACGCTCAGGACTGCCCCCTCTTCCCCCTGCTCAACGCAAGCTTGAGCGCCTGGCGCAACTACTACTGCGACAGTGCCCAGGGCTGGCGGACGTGCGCTCGGTACGAGCTGTCCCGAACGGGCCAGCTCGTACCGATCACGCTCCTGCCGAATGGAGCCGACGCGATATATCTGGGGCGCGTACCCGCCGGTGCGGGGTCGGACACGGCACGCCAGACACCCCCGTCACGGCTCGATCCGGGGTCCTCGCAGCGGTTCGAGCCGTGCCGGCCCGGGAGCTCAACCCGGTACCGGCACCCGCTCAAGGCTTCAACCCCGGCTCGTCCGCACCGGGTCCGCACCCCTCCAGAACTCCATCGGCCCCACCGGCGCCTCGGCGGGTCCGGTGGTGGACCCGACTCGTAGATTGGATTGCAGGTCCCGCATGACTGAATACTGGCCCTGGTGGGCGGGGGCTGTCGGGCTCGCTCTCACCACCATCAACTACGCCGTCACGACCGATCGATCCTTCGGGGTGTCCGGTGCGTGGGACCGCGTGCTGCACTGGCGCGCCGAACGCCGGGTCGAACGGGTGAACGAGCAGTTCGCTGACGAACGTGTCCTCGCCGAGGCTCTCGCCGCGGCCGCCGCCGACCAGTTCGGAGCCGGTTCGGCGGCACCTGCTGCGCATCCCGCCCCGCACGGCGACGCGCGGGCACCGCGACAGGACGGGCGACCACCTGCCTCGCCGAGCTCCTCACTGGCGAGCCTGCTCCCGGCACCCTTGGTCAGCCAGGTCGCCCTGCTCCTGTCGGTCTTCGTCGGCGGGTGGATAGCGGCGGTTACCGCCGGCCGGTTCCAGCTCCGCCTCGACATGGGCGACGCCTTCGGCCAGATCGTGACCGACAAACCGATCGAAATGATTGGCGCGTTGTTCGTCGGCGGTGTACTCGTCGGCTTCGGTACCCGTCTCGCCGGAGGGTGCAGCAGCGGTCACGGGCTCAATGGCTGTGGCCGGCTACAGCCGGTCAGCATCGTCGCGACTGCCGTCTTCTTCGGCACCGGCGTCCTCGTGTCGTTCCTGCTGTGGAAGGTGATCTGATGCGTACCCGGGGCGGGATACTCGTCGCTAACATCATCGCTGGGCTGGCTCTCGGCTATACCGTCGCGAACGTCGGGTTCGGTGACTACGCCGAACTGAACCGTATGTTCACCTTCCAGGATCTTCGCATGTTCCTGGCCTTCGCCGGCGCCGTAGCGATCATCGTCGTGGTATTCGCCGTATTGCGCGTCCGCCGCACCCCAGGTCGCATCCACGCCGGCGTAATCCCCGGCGCAATCTTGTTTGGCGCGGGCTGGGCGATCTCGGGTGGCTGCCCGGCGATCCCCATCGTGCAAGTCGCCAGCGGGTACCTCCCCGCCTTGGTCACGATCGCCGGCATAGTCGTCGGCATCCGGCTCTGCCGCTGGGCCAACACGAGGTACTTCCACCTCGACAGCGGATCCTGCGAGCGGTAGCCGAACGCGAGCGACTCGGACGGCACGTCTCCGCGATGGTGAACTTCCGATTTACCCGACTTGGCTCACGGTCTGCTGATTTGGGGGTCTGCGGAGAAGCCTGTACCTCGACGGGCGGGAACCGAGCCAGATCCCAGATTTCATGCGTTCGAGCTTCGGGCTGAACATCGCAGTCGTTACCGCGGACAACTGGCTCATCGTGTCCCGCAGAAGTCCACGAATGGCGACCGGTCGAGATAGGTGGGCCCCGTCGGTCAACGAGTCACTCTCCCGTGAAAAGGACTCAGTGGACGGGGGACCGCCGGATCTCTTCCAGGCTGCCCGTCGCGGGATGCAGGAAGAGCTTCACATCGGAGACGACCAGTACGACCTTCGCCTCTTGGCCTTCCACGTCGCGACGTCCCTGTCGCAGTGGGGCGTCATGCTCCTCGCCCGCCTCAGTGCAATGTCCCGTGGCGACTTCGAGGCGCACCTGTCCAGAGGCGTCGAGGACGGCTGGGAACACCGGGCGATCGACTATGTGCTATTCGAACCCGTTTCGACGCTTCGCTACCTCTTGCGACCTGACAGACGGGACAACTGGACGCCCGCCGCCCCCGGGCTGTGCTACTTGGCCTTGGTCAACATGTACGGCCGACGACAGGTGGATGCTGCGCTTGATCGTGTTCTGCGCGACCTCTCATAGCCTTCGTGCTCGCGCCGAGCATTGCAGGCCCGGGGCCGGCGATGCACGCCGCTAAGTAGCCGAGATCAGTGCGTTTCGGAAGTCAAACAGTGGCCAGCCGTCTCGCCGCCGTCCGCCGGATCCTTTTCGTTCTGCCGTACTGCGCCAGGTGATCGAGGGTGCGCACCGCCATGGAAGTCTCTGCAAGCCGAATCTGAAGCGAGTCAGTCCAGGCCGACAGCGTCTCCCGGGTGAGTTTCGGAACGGCGCCCTGGATCCGCAGGATGTCGACTTCTCGCGCACGCCGGGAGGCATACTGCCGGTCGCTCTCGTTGCGTGCCAACCCGATCCACTGCTCGCGGTGTTCCACATCAACCCACTCCATCATTTGGGCCACCACGGCCGCGACCAGCACGTCGTCTGGGTCGAGGAAGACCGCGGCGAGCAACCTCGGATGGCACGCCTCGCCGCAAATCGCCCTCTGATAGAGTGACCACCGCTGATGTTCGTCGCTAGCGTCCTCAGGTAGCGGTATATCAAGACACTGGGCAAGGGCCTGAAGATGCACGTCCAGACGGTCACTGGCCTGCGACAGACGCGTCACTCTCCCCATCGGGGTTCACCGGCACCACAACCTCACCTGACGCACCTTCCGGTGTCCCCGACCAGGGTAGTCGCGGCATCAGTCCGCGTGCGATTCATTCTCGCGCCGCACTGTCATGCCGCAGACCACGGTCAGCAGCATCTGCCAGGTGAACATGGCTCGGTCGAACCTGGGACACTCGCCCCGGACGGCGCTGGCAGCGCTACGTCAACCTGAGCCCCTGAAGACGGTAGACGGGCAATCTCCAGTGCGGACGGCCGGTGCCGTATGCATGGTGCCGATCATCACTGATGGAGCCTAGGATGCGGCCCGTGAAGCGATCGACAGGTGCGAGTTCACCATCGGCGCCCGCTCGTGGCGGACGAAGGCATCGGCCCCAACGGGAGCCGGGCCAGCGTGCCCGGTGCGTTGACAACCTCGCGCACACTCTCGTCGAGGGCCGATCTGTCTATCTCGGCTGTCCATCGGACTTGCCTGCGATGCCGCAGGTACGGGTCGTCCTCGTCAGCCTGAAACCGGTAGTCTCCGACGATTACGCCTACGGCGGCGCGGCGCCGCCGCATCGGCACAACGACCACATCGTTAGGCTTCATGTCTAGCCTGAAGGATCGCCAGTACCTCACAAACACGGGGAACGCGCGCTCCGTCCGCTCTGGCAGCGCGGCCCTTAGTATCCGGAGGATTGGCTCGTCTCCCGGCCATTCCGATAGGTCGGGCATTTCTGGCCCACCGATTGCGATCAAGTCCTCTTTGAGAAAGCGCCGCTCAACCGCTTCGTCGTTCCACGCTCGCACTCGCCAGTTCTGCGCCTGGTCATTCGGCTCAATGGTCGGCATCAGCTCAGTGTGTCTTCCGCAGGAGCGAACCTCCACTGCAATCGCCGGCGTGGACCTCTTCGGCGGACCCGAAGTTGTCAGACGTCTCGATATCGACTGGTCGAGTGCTGTTGGGGCGCACCAGGTCACGCCCCAACTGGCTTGGCCGCCCAGTTGTCGGCGAGCTCAGTGCTGACGTGTGCGAGCAGCGTGATGAATCTGGTGGTCGTCGACCACGACGGTGACGACTCCACCATTCGCGCTGGGCCGTGAACAGTATCAATCGTTGGCGGCCGGGCCGGAGCCGCCGCGGCATTGTCCTCCCGCAAAGGCAGGTGGACGCTCGCGGCGGTTCGCGCCGTTCCACCAGCACACGCAGCTTCCCGGGCAACTTGTCCTTCACGTTCCGAATTTGTGAAGCTGGCAGCGCTGGATCACCGGGTGGTCGAACACATCGGTCGCGGCCCCGTGCAGGGCCTTGCCTCCGTCGATGGCGACCAGGATCGGCCGCTTCACGCAACCGACTCAGAACGCCGACCCGTGCGGGTGTCCCTCGCGTCGGGGCTGTTGCCTGCGCTTTGGCCTAGTCGCGGTCCGCCGGTTCACCCCTGGGTGGTGGCCGACGCCGTCCGGTTCGCCCGCGCCGCGGCAGGCGATAGCTGGTTCGTCGATGGGAGCTGCGTCAACGTCAACGGGGTCCCCGGCAGTACGTGTACCGGGCGGTTGACCAGTACTGGCCGGTCATCGACGTAAGGTGGCTGGTTCTCTACCCGGTCGTGTCCTGCGAGCGGCCCCGGGCAGCCAGCCGGTTCAGGTCGGTTTCCTGCTCCCGCAGGATCCGCTCGGCCACGGCGAAGGCCGCGTTCGCGGCAGGGACTCCGCAGTAGATTGCGCTCTGGAGCAGCACCTCGCCGATTTCGGCGGGCGTCAGGTCGTTGCGCAGAGCGCCGCGGACGTGCAGCGCCAGTTCCTCCAGGTGGCCGCGGGCGACCAGGGCGGTGAGGGTGATAGAAGATCGGGTGCGGTGGTCCAGGCCCGGGCGGGACCAGATCTCGCCCCACGCGTAGCGGGTGATGAAGTCCTGGAAGTCCGCGGTGAAGGCGGTGGCGCCGTCGGTCGCGCGGTCCACGTGGGCGTCGCCGAGGACAGCCCGACGTACGGCCATGCCGGCGGCGCGGTGGGCCGGGTCGTCGGTCGCTCCGGCCGGGGTCGGTGGGCGGGTGGCGGTGAGGTGGCGGCGCAGGACGTCGTTGACCACCTCCGGGCGTTCGACGTTCGCCAGGTGAGCTGCGCCGGCCACCTCCAGCAGGCTGGCGCCGGGGATGCCGTCGGCGAGACAACGAGCGTGGGCGGGTGGGGTGGCCGGGTCCTCGCGACCGGCGACCACCAACGTCGGCGTCACGATCCGAGGCAGTTCGTCGCCCATGTCGTACGAGGCCAGTGCGTCGCAGCAGGCGGCGTAGCCGGCCGGGTCGGTGGCGGCGATGTCGTCGAGGAGCGCGGTGGCGCGGGCGGAGCTGGCGAAGCGTGCGGTGAACCAACGGCCGGGGGTATCGGCCAGCAGCGGCGCCATGCCCTCGGCCCGTACCAGCTCGGCCCGATCGGACCAGGACCGCGGCTCACCGAAGCGGGCGGAGGAACAGATCAGGGCGAGCGAACAGACCCGGTCCGGGTGGTGCCGGGCGAGGTAGGTTCCGACGGCGCCGCCGAGGGAGATACCCGCGTACGCGAACTGTGGCCATCCGTGGTGGTCGGCCAGGTCGAGGACCAGCCGGGCCAGGTCGGCGATGGATGTGGCGCCCGGTCGGCTGTCGGGCAGCAGGTGGGTGGGGGAGCCCCCGTGGCCCGGCAGGTCCCAGCGCAGCACCCGGTGGGCGCGGGCGAGTTCCGGTAGCGACGGTTCCCACACGGCGAGGGAGGTGCCGAGGGACGGGCCGAGGAGCAACGGCGGGGCGTTGTCGGGCCCGTCGAGGCGGTGGTGCAGCAGCGGTCGCTGCGGATCACTTATCATCTATCTTCCCCTGCTGGTGAGGGCGCGGAACGGGCGCCGCGGCGTAGCGCCTGATCAGTGAGCACAGCGGCCGAACCGAGGTAGCTGGCCGGATCGGTGAGATGGGTCAGCTGGCTGTCCGACAGGCCGGCTCGCTCAGCCTCCTCGGCCAGTGCCCGGTCGAGGCCGATCCCATCAGCCGTGGCGCGCTGGGAAGCGCGGGCGACGAGTTGCTTGGCTGGACCGCGGCCGACCGCTGCGGTGAGCGTCGCGCTCAGCTGTTCCGAGACGATCAGCCCGTGGGTGTGATCGAGGTTGGCGCGCATCCGGTGTGGTTGCACCCGCAGCTGCTCGGCCAGGTGGCTGGCCGCGCGGGCGGCGCCGCCGGTCAGCCGGAGCGCCTCGCGGAGCGTCTGCCACTCGGCGTGCCAGGCGCCGGAGGGGCGCTCGTCCTCGGCGGCGAGGGCGCCGAGCAGCACCGCGGCGAGCCCCGGCACTTGGCGCGCCGCGGCGGCGAGGAGGACGCGCGGACCGGATTGCTCTTGTGGGGCATGGCCGAGGATCCGCCGCCGGCCGCCTCGGCCACCTCGCCGATCTCGGTGCGAGCGAGCACCAGAACGTCGGCGGCGAGTTTGCCGAGGGCACCGGTGGTGAAGGCCAGGGCCGCGCCGAGGTCGGCGATCGGCGTACGCAGGGTGTGCCAGGGGATTACCGGCTCGGCCAGGCCGGTTTCCTGGGCGTACCGAGCGAGTAGGGCCAGGCCCACGTCGCCCGGCGCCGGTGCTGCGGACCTGGCGTAGGCGTGGAAGGCGGCGAGCGTTCCCGCGGCGCCGCCGAGCTGCGCGGGCAGCGTCGTGCGCGCGGTGTGCAGGCGGTCCCGGGCGTCAAGCACCAGGCTGCGCCAGCCGGCGGCCTTGAGTCCGAACGTGGTCGGGACGGCGTGCTGGGTGAGGGTACGGCCGGGCATCGGCGTTGTCCGGTGCTCCGCGGCGAGCCGGGCCAGAGCGGCGGCGGTGCGGTCGAGGTCGTCCAGCACGGGGCCGAGGGTGCGGCTGGCGACCAGCATGGTGGCCGTGTCGAGGATGTCCTGGCTGGTGGCGCCGCGGTGGACGTACTCGGCGGCGGTCGGGTGGCGTGCGGCGACGGCTGCGGTGAGGTCGGCGACGAGCGGGATGACGGGGTTGCCGTCGGATTGGGCGCGGGCCGCGATGCCGGGCAGGTCGTACGCCTGTGCGTGGGCCGCCGCGGCGACGGCGTCGGCGGCGGCCCCCGGGGCGAGTCCGAGGGCGGCCTGCGCCCGGGTCAGCGCCGCCTCGGCATCGAGCATGGCCTGCAGGAACGCGGCGTCGCCGGTGCTCGCCTCGGCGGCGGTGCCGGCCCGCACTGGGGAGAGCAGGCCCAGGTCCGCGCCGAGAGGTAACGGGTTGCCGCTGCCATCGGGCACCTCAGCTGAACTCAAGGAACACCGTCTCCTCGTGCGGGCCGGAGCCGGCCTGGATGCGGATGTCGAACCGGTACGTCCGCTCGCGCTCGGCGGTGGCAATCAGGGTGTCGCGCCGCGGCGGCTCCAGCGCGGCGAGCACGGGGTCGGCGGCGTTGGCCTCGGCGTACTCGGGCAGGTAGATCCGGGTGAACAGGTGGTGCAGCAGGCCGCGGGCGAACAGGCACACCGCCAGGTACGGCGCGGCGCCGGGCCGGGCGCCGGGCGGCAGCGTGTGCAGGACGTAGTGCCCGTCGGCGTCGGTGGGGACCCGGCCGAAACCGGTGAAGTCGACGCCGTTGCGGCCGGCGACCGCGCCGGTGACCGGGTCGCGACGCAGCGAGCCGGGCATCCGGGGGGTGGTGCCGTCCGGGGTGGTCTGCCAGAACTCCAGTAACGCGTCGGGGACGGGCTGCCCGGCGCCGTCGTACACCCGCCCGTGCAGGGTGATGGTGCGGGGATCCCTGAGCGGGGCCACGTCGCCGCCGCCAGCGAACGGCAGGGCGTAGCCGTAGAACGGGCCGACGGTCTGGGACGGGGTAGGTGCGAGCCGGCCCGCCGGTGTGACGCTGTCGGTGGCCATCAGCGGCCCTCCTCGATCCAGGTCGCGGCCGGGCCGTCGAGCACGATGTCCCACTGGTAGCCGAGGGCCCACTCGGGACTGGACAGGTCGTGGTCGTACCCGGCGACCAGGCGCTGTCGGGCTGACTCGTCGGTGACGGAGTTGAGGATCGGGTCGTAGCGGAAGAGCGGGTCGCCGGGGAAGTACATCTGGGTGACGAGCCGTTGGGTGAAGGCGGTGCCGAAGAGCGAGAAGTGAATGTGGGCGGGCCGCCAGGCGTTGCGGTGATTGCGCCACGGATAAGCGCCCGGCTTGATCGTCGTGAACCGGTAGTGGCCCTGGTCGTCGGTCAGGCATCGGCCGACGCCGGTGAAGTTGGGGTCGAGCGGGGCCGGGTGCTGGTCGCGCTGGTGGGCGTACCGGCCGGACGCGTTCGCCTGCCAGATCTCGACCAGCTGGCCACGCACCGGCCGGCCCTGACGGTCCAGCACTCGTCCGGAGACCGTGATCCGTTCGCCGAGCGGCTCGCCGTGGTGCTGGCGGGTGAGGTCGGCGTCGAGGTCAGTGACGTCGGTGACGCCGAAGGCGGGTCCGGTGAGTTCGATGGCCTCGGGGTCGCGGACGGCGATGAGTGCCCGCTTGGGGTGCCGCAGCAGGCTGCTGCGGTAGGGAGGGTAGTTGCGGGTCGGGTGGTGGGGGAGGGGACGGTCCCCGGCTTGCGTCCGGGCGTGCTGCCGGGTCTCGGTGATTTCCCGGTCGATGTCGGCCTGTCCGGGTGGGAGATCGGCCGGGCCGGGGCGGTGGGTCGCCCGGGGTGGTGGGGCGGGAT
>NZ_JAEVHJ010000284.1:0-8849 GCF_016802855.1 Micromonospora sp. ATA51
GCCGCCGCCCCCGCCGCCGCCCGCGCCGGCCTCGTCCACGTTCGACGCCGACGCGGTGTACCGGCAGGGCTCGCTGTTCTGACCGGCCGGTTGTGTGACGCGCTACACGGCCCCCTGCGTACATAAAAGGTGTACGCGGGGGAGTCGGTCGCATACAACGAATATGTACAGCACGCGCACCCTGAGTAGCGGAGGCGGAGATGGAGAAGCTGGTGGAGCTCTACGAGGTGACGGAGCGGCGTGGCGGGGCGGTCTACCGCACCCGGTACGTGCGCGACGAGTGGGTGGACGTCGACGCCCGCGCGCCCGAGGGCCACATCTACGCCAACAAGTCGACGAGCTTCGAGGGCCGGACGCTGCGGATGCGGCGCGCGTGAGCAGGGGCCGAGGACGAGGAGAGGGCGAGATGGACCTGAGCAGCATCAAGGAGCGGTACCTGGACGGCGCGGACCTGGTGACGCGGGACGAGTTCGCGCTGTACGCCGACCGCATGGAGGCGCTGCCGGCGGAGACGCAGCTCGCGATCTTCGCGGCGGCGATCGAGGGCCGCGACCTGGTGCAGCTCGTCGAGGCCGCCGAGCGGGCGATGCCCGAGCCGGCGCAGACCGAGCGGGCCGGCTGGCTGGACGAGAACGACAACTGCACGGAGTGCGGGGAGCACTGGTCCGGGCCGTGCGCCCCGGGGTGCCCGCGCGGCGAGCCGGCCGACGAGTGCGACGCGCGGCCGGCGGGCGTCGCCTAGTAGCTGCGTAGGCGGGGCTGGGCGGGTGCCCGGCCCCGGTGCGGAGTTCCTAGACGGGCTCTCGCTGTCCGGTCGCTATTGACGATTGCGGCCGGACAGCGGCAAGGTATCTGTCCAAGCAAGACCCGGTTCACGTGGAGGTAAACCATGGGTCTACGCGCGCTGGTCGGCACCGAGGGTGCCGGCGGAGCATTCCAGGCGCGGCACGTCCAGCACGACGGCTGCCCGACGATGGTCGTCCCGGCCCTGTCGGTGCTGGTGCACGAGGTGTGCGGCCACAGCCCGGCGGCGGCGGTGGCGATGCTGCTGCGCAACGACTGGTCGCGGCTGTACCGCCGTGCCGGGATCCGTGCCGCCGCGCGCCTTGCCGGCGGTCGCCTCGGCACCGGGCTCCGGACCGAAGTGGTTGTCGAGTTCCAGCGGCCGCCAGTCGGACCAGTCGCCGTCCACCGCGTGGGTCCGGACGGCGACGGTGCCCTTGAAGTCGACGTTCGGGTTCGCCCAGGTCACACCGACCATGGCGAACCGTTCGGTGTCCCGCTTCGGGATCGTCACCTCGCGGCCGTTCGCCGCCGGGAAGGCGACGGTGTGCAGCGCGGTGCTGACCGGCCCGTCCCCCTCGCCCCACACGGCGCCGTCCTCGCCGAAGCCGGCGGTGGCGGCCAGGCTGGCCGTTCCGGCCACGGCGGTGGCGACGATCGCCGCCCCGATGCCGGCCGTCCGGCGGTTCCAGCGGATCCCCGTAAATCTCACAGTTGAGTCCCCTCCGAATGATCTCACTGGAGGGCTCAGCGTAATCAATGTCCGGGGCGTTACACCCGCCGCATCGGGGTGTGCGGGATGCCGTCCTCGACGTAGTCGGCGCCGCTGACGGTGAAGCCGTGCCGGGCGTAGAAATCGACCAGGTGGGTCTGCGCCTCGAGCACGCACGGCCGGTCGCCGACCAGGGCGAGCGCCTCGGTCATCAGCCGGCCGGCCAGGCCGCCACCGCGGGCCGCCGGGGCCACCACGACCCGGCCGATCCGCGCCACGCCGCCCGGGTCCGCCAGGATCCGCAGGTACGCCACGACGTCGCCGTCCCGGGTCAGCCACACGTGCCGGGTGCCCGGCTCGACGTCCCGGCCGTCCAGCTCCGGGTACGGGCACGCCTGCTCCACCACGAACACGTCGATGCGCAGCCGGAGCAGGTCGTGGAAGGTGCGGGCGTCCAGGTCGGCGAAGGCGGCGACCCGGACGTCGAGCGGCGGCGAGGGCATCCCGCGATGGTAGTGGGCCCCTCCGCCGGACGCCTTCCGCCGGTGGCGGTTCCGTCCCGGTCGGCGGTGGGCGGCCGGTGGTTCCCGCGGAGGAGAGCACCGCTGCGAGCGATATGCCTGAGAGGCATGAATATGACTCTCAGGCATATCGCTCGTCGAGAAAGCGGCCGGCTGGCGGGACGGCACCCGGCCGGCGAGGCGGAGGAACCGGCTGGGCGGTGCGGTGGCCGGATCCGCCGCTCAGGCGGGGCGGGCGCCCACCGCGTCGCGGATCTCGGCGCCCTCCGCGCCCTCCACCGCGCGGGCGCAGTGCGCGCAGCAGAAGAAGCGGCCGGAGACCTCGACGCCGTGACCGACGATCTTGATCTGGCAGTGCTCGCAGATTGGTGCCATCTTGTGGATCGCGCACTCGAAGCTGTCGAAGGTGTGCACGTCTCCGCTGACCGTGCGCACCTCGAACGCCATCCAGTAGTCGTTACCGCAGACCTCGCAGGTAGCCATTCCAAAACCCCCCGATACGGACACGTCACACCAGCGTCCGGCATCGGACACGTCCGGGTAACCGAAACGGGCGAACCTGATCCGGCTCGACGGCGAGTCGCCCCCGGCGTGTCGCGCGTTAGGCCAGGTGACCGCCTCGAACCCCGGAGGACCACGTGATCAAGCGCAACAAGCTCTTCGGCACCCAGACCCGGGTCACCTTCTGCCTGCCGCGGGACACCCCACCCGGCACGGTGAGCGTCGTCGGCTGCTTCAACGACTGGCAGCCCGGCCGGCACGAGCTGGTGACCCGCCGCGACGGCACCCGGACGGTGACCGTCCGGCTCGGCCCCGGTGAGTACCGCTTCCGCTACCTCGCCACCGGGGGCGTCTGGCTCGACGACGAGTCCGCCGACCAGGTGGACGACCAGGGCGGCACCCTCGTGCTCTGAGCGCCGGCGCGGTCAGCCGTCCTTCGGCTCCAGTCGGACGGAGAGCGAGTTCACGCAGTGCCGGGTGTCCTTCGGGGTGAAACCCTCGCCCTCGAAGACGTGCCCCAGATGGCTGTCGCACCGGGCGCAGCGGATCTCCGTACGGAGCATGCCCATGGTGCGGTCCGGGATCTCCTTCACCGCACCCGGGATGGCGTCGTCGAAGCTCGGCCAGCCGCAGTGCGAGTCGAACTTGGCGTCGCTGCGGAACAACTCCAGGCCGCAGGCCCGGCAGTGGTAGACGCCGGGGGTCTTGGTGTCGACGTACTCGCCGGTCCACGGCCGCTCGGTGCCGTGCTCGCGGAGCACGTGGAACTCCTCGGGGCTCAGCCGGACCCGCCACTCGTCCTCGGTGCGGGGCAGTTCGCTCTCGTCAAGACTCACCGCTCAACGGTACGCCGGGCGTCGGTGCCATCGCATATGGTCGCGCAATGGGTGGCACCAAGGCAGCGGCCGCGGAGATCGAGGTGGCCGGGCACACCGTACGGCTGAGCAGCCCGGACCGGGTGATCTTCCCGCAGCGCGGGTTCACCAAGGCGGACGTCTTCGGCTACTACCTCTCCGTCGGCGACGGGATCATGCGGGCGCTGCGGGACCGCCCGACGACGCTGCAGCGGTTCCCGGAGGGCATCGAGGGGGAGATGTTCTTCCAGAAGCGAGTGCCGGCCCGGGGCGTACCGCCGTGGGTGGGGACCGCGGAGATCAGCTTCCCCAGTGGCCGGAAGGCCGCGGAGCTCTGCCCCGCGGACCTGGCGCACGTCGCGTGGGCCGCGCAGATGGGCACCGTGGTGTTCCACCCGTGGCCGGTGCGCGCCGCCGACGTCGACCGCCCCGACGAGCTGCGGATCGACCTGGACCCGCAGCCGGGCACCGACTTCGCCGACGCGGCCACCGCCGCCGGCGAGCTTCGCGGGCTGCTGGACGAGCTGGGCGCCACCGGCTGGCCGAAGACCTCCGGCGGCCGGGGCGTGCACGTCTACCTGCGGATCCACCCCCGCTGGACGTTCACCGAGGTGCGCCGGGCCACCATCGCGCTGGCCCGGGAGCTGGAACGCCGCCGCCCGGAGCTGATCACCACCGCCTGGTGGAAGGAGCAGCGGGGCAGCCGGGTCTTCGTGGACTACAACCAGATGGCCCGGGACCGGACGATCGCCTGCGCGTACTCGCTGCGGGCCAACGCGCGGGCCACCGTCTCCACTCCGGTCGACTGGGACGAGCTGCCCGAGGTGGACCCGGACGACTTCCACCTGGGCAGCGTGCCGGCCCGGCTCGCCGAGCGGGGCGACCCGCACGCCGGCATCGACGACGCCCCGTGGGACATCAGCCCGCTGCTGGAGTGGGCCGAGCGGGACGCCGGCGCCGGCCAGGGCGACCTGCCGTACCCGCCGGACCACCCGAAGATGCCCGGCGAGCCCAAGCGGGTGCAGCCCTCCAAGGACCGCGACCGGCCCCGGGACTGACCCACCCCCAATAACGATCATGTAACGAGCGCGAACCTTTCCCGCGCCCCGACCGGTCTTCCTGGTCGTCGGCCCGTCGGGGGCCCGGGGAGGCGTCGGATGAAACTGGTGTGGAGGCGGGCCGTCGAGGCGCGCGGGCTGCTGCTCGCCTCCGCGGTCGCGGCCCTGGTGGCGGTCGCGCTGGTCACCGGCCTCTCCGACTACAACCGCCGGGCGGTCGCCGCCGGGCAGCGAGCGCTGCTCCAGGCCGCGCCCGCCGAGGAACGCAGCCTGCTGGTGAGCGGGTCGGGCGGTGCCGACAGCACCGCGTACGCCGACCGGGACCGGGCGGTACGCGCCCAGTTCAGCGACGGCCTGGGTGGGGTGCCGGTCACCCTCGCCGCGGCCCGCTACGGAACCGGCCGGGAGCTGACCGGCGACCTCGGTTCGGCCCGGGTCGGCGACGACCCGCTCTTCGCCGACCTCGCCACCCTCGACGACCTCGCCGGGCACGCCGAGCTGACCGCGGGCGCGTGGCCCACCCCGGGGGCGACCCCGCTGCAGGTCACCCTGCCGGAGAAGATCGCCGGCCGCTCGGGCTGCGCACCGGCGACCGGGTGCCGCTGTTCGACCGCAGCGCCGAGCGGGCCGGCGAGGTGGTGCTCGCCGGCACCTGGCGACCCCGCGACCCGGCCGAGGCGTACTGGCGGCTGGCCCCGGGCGTCGGCGACGGCGGGACGGGCGAGGTCACCTCGTACGGCCCGTTCGCGCTCGACCCGGCCGACTTCACCCGCACCTTCCCCGGCGCCAGCTCGGCGTCCTGGCTGGTCGCGCCGGATCTCGCCGTGGTCGAGCCGAGCCGGCTGACATCGGTCAAGCAGGCCGTCGCCGCGATCTCGGCGCAGCTCCCGGAGGCCACCGGTCTCGGCTCGTCCGCGCAGAGCGTCACCACCATGGACCGGCTGATCGACCGGCTCGGCCGCGCCGACCTGGTCGGCCGCTCCGCCCTGCTCACCCCGCTGCTGCTGATCGTGGTCCTCGGCGGGTACGCGCTGGTGCTGGTCGCCGCGCTGCTCAACGAGGACGGCGGGCGCAGACCGCGCTGCTGCGCGCCCGGGGAGCCGCCCGCGGCCAGCTCGCCGGCCTCGCCGTACGGGAGGCGACGCTGGTGGTGGCGCCGGCCGTGCTGCTCGCACCGGCGCTGGCCGGCGAGGCGCTGCGCCGGTTCGGGGCCGGCACCGCGGATCTCCGGCTGACCGACGGCGGCGTCGGCCCGGTCTGGGCGGTGGCGGTCGCCACCGCGGTCGGCTGCCTGCTCGCCATGGTGCTGCCGGCGCTGCGCCGGGCGGCACCTACGTCGCCGACATGGCGGCCCGCTCCCGCCCCACCCGGGGCGCCGCCGTGCAGCGGGCCAGCGTCGACCTCGCCCTGGTGGCGCTCGCTGTGCTGGCCTGGGCCCAGCTGCGGCAGTACTCCTCACCCCTCGCCGGGGCCGGCGGGCGGCTCGGCATCGACCCGCTGCTGGCCGCCGCGCCGACCCTCGGCGTGCTCGCCGGGGCGATCGTCGCGCTGCGCCTGCTGCCCCCGGCGACCCGGTTCGCCGAGCGGTTCGTCGACCGGTGGCCCTGGACGGCGACCATGTTCGGGATGTGGCAGGCGGGCCGGCGCCCGCACGCCGGGCCGGTGCTCCTGCTCGCCCTGGCCGTCGGCGGCAGCACCCTCGCCTGGTCGTTGGTGGCCTCCTGGGAAGGCTCGCAGCGCGACCAGGCCCAGCACCGCGTCGGCGCCGACCTGCGGCTGGTCGAACGCAACGGCGTCGCTCCGGCCGAGCGGGCCGCCGGGCTGGCCGCGCTGCCGGGGGTGGACCGCGTGCTGCCGGCCTGGCGGGACGACGTCCGGGTCGGCCGGGACGACCTCGCCGCGACGGTGGTGAGCCTGGACGCGGCGGGGGCCGCCGGCACGCTCCGGTTGGCCGACGCCGTCGGCGCGGCGTCCGCCGGCGAGTTGCTCGACCGGCTGGTCCGGGGACGCGCCGCGCCGGCCGGGACCGCCCTGCCGGCCACCGCGCGGCAGCTCACCGGGACCGTCCGCACGCCCGTCGAGTCGTACGGGAATCCGCGGGTGGAGGTGAAGGTGCTGCTCACCACCGACGGCGGTACGGCGTGGCGGCTGCCGCTGGCGACCGCGACCGGTGACGGCCGCCGGGTGCCCTTCACCGTGCGGCTGCCCGACACCGGGGGCGTCCCGCTGCGCCTGGCCGGGTTCGAGGCCGACGCGGGCGACGCGACCGGCGGCAGCTACCGGCTGCGCATCGACGGGCTCGGGCTGGTCGACGCGACGGGCGCCCGGTCGCCGCTGGCGCTGACCGGCGGGTGGAACCTCGCCGATACCGGCCAGGGACCGATCGGGGCGCCCGGGTCGAGGGTGGGACCGTCGACGCCACGTACCGGGTGGTGACCCCCGAGGGTGGCCCGTTCGCCGACCTGCCGCCGTCCCGGTTCGTCGTGGTGCCGGGCGGCGACAACGCGCCGGCGCCGGCGCTGCTGACCCCCCGGACCCGAGCCGCGCTGAACGTCCGCACCGGCGACACGGTCACCGTCTCGATGGCCGGCGTGACCCTGCCGGTCAAGGTGGTCGGCGAGGTCGAGGCCGTTCCCGCGACCGCCGACAGCGGCGGTGGCATGCTGGTCGACCTGCCCGCAGCGACCGACTGGCTGATCCGGCGGCAGGGCACGGTCCGGCCGGTGCCCGAGTGGTGGCTGGCCACCGACGCGGCCGGGCACGGCGCCGCGGCGACCGCGCTCGCGGGGCTGCCCGGGGTGACCGTGCTCGACCGGCGCGCGGTCGCCGCCGAGGCCGCCCGGGACCCGTACTGGCTGGGGGCGCGGACCGGGCTGCTCGCGGCCGCGCTCGGTACGGTGCTGCTGGCCCTGGTCGGCCTGGCGGTCGACGTCTGGGCCACCGCCCGGCACCGGCTGGGCGAGTTCGCCGTGCTGCACACGTTGGGCGCCGCGCCCCGGCTGCTGGCCCGGGCGCTCCTGGCCGAGCAGGCCTTCCTGGCCGGCATCGGGGTCGCGTCGGGCTGCTGGTCGGCGCCGGTGTCGCGGCGACGATGGTCCCGCTGGTGATCCTCACCCCGGCCGCCGGCCGGCCGGTGCCCGACGCGCCTTCCGGTTGCCCTGGACACCGATCGGGCTGACCGCGCTCGGGCTGCTGGTGGTGGCCCTCGCCTTCAGCGCCGTCATCACCACCGGCATCCGGCAGCGGGTGGCCGTCCGGCAGCTCCGGATCGGGGGAGAACGATGAGCGAGCGAATCATCCGGCTCGGTGTGTCGGGGACTCGTCGCGGCGGCGAGCGAAGCGAGGCGGCGCGATGAGTGTCTTCGGGGTGGTTCGGCGGGTGCGTGCCTACGGCGGGCACTTCCTGCTGCTGGCGGTGCTGACCCTGGTCACCGCGCTGCTGATCACGGCGGTGCCCCGGATCGCCGACCGGCTGACCGGGCAGGGCCTGCGCGAGCACGTCGCCGCGCAGCCGGTGGCCAGCCGGGACGTGCTCTACAGTACGGCCGAGGAGCAGGTCCGGGGGACGAGCCGCGCGGTGGCCGCCCCGCGCGCCGGCGAGCTGGACACGCTCCAGCAGCGGATGCCCCCGGCCGTGCGGCAGTCGGTCGGCGAGCGGTGGTACGCGGCGCGGACCGGGTTCACCCGGCTCAGCGGGCCGGACCTGACCGCCGACAAGGGGCTGATCGACCTCAGCGTGCGCACCCTGGGCGGGGTCCGGGAGGCCGCCGGCCTGGTCGAGGGACGGTGGCCGGAGACGGGCGTGACCGGCGACGGCGCCGTCGAGGTGGCCCTCGCCGAGACGGTCGCCGGCCCGCTCGGGCTGCGCGCCGGCAGCCGGCTGCGGCTGTCCGTGCTGGGCCCCGACCGCAAACCGCTGACGGCGAGGAAAATCGTGCTGGTGGGCGTGTTCCGGCCGACCGACCAGAGCGCCGGGGTCTGGGATGCCCTCCCGTCGATGCTGCGGCTCGCCGCGCCCACGGGGGACGGTGAGCCGTTCCTGGGCGTCGGGGTGACCGCCGACGCCGGCTTCGACGCGTTGGCCGGTGCCGGCTGGCCGGTGAGCTTCGCCTGGCGTTACCGGATCTCGCCCGACCGGATCACCCCCGGCCGGCTCGGCGAGCTGATCGACGGGCTGGCCACCCTGGACCGGACCCGCCCGGCCGGGCTCATCCTCACGCAGGGAGTGGACATCCCGCTGCGGCGGTTCGCCGAATCGCTGGCCGCCGCCCGTACGCTGCTCGCCGTCATCGCGGCCGGGCTGCTCGCCACCCTGGCCGGCCTGACCGTGCTCGCCGCCCGGCTGGCGGCGCGCCGACGCCGGGCCGAGTACGTGCTGCTGCGCGCCCGGGGCGGCTCGACCGGCGCGGTGCTGGGCCGC
>NZ_JAEVHJ010000285.1:0-8830 GCF_016802855.1 Micromonospora sp. ATA51
GGTTCTCGACGGTCATCAAGTGCGTCTATGACCCGAAGGACCGGCGGAAGATTCTGTCGACCGAGCGGCTGACACCGCTATACCGCCCCGACGGCCGAGACCACGACCACGCGCCGCCCGGCGAGCCGCAGGCCGAGGGGGTACGGGTTTCCCGTCACTTCTCGGCCACCCCGGCCGAGTCGAAGGTGGCCACCTCGTGCAGCACCCGGACCGCGCCGGTGACGACCGGCAGCGCGAGCAGCGCGCCGGTCCCCTCGCCGAGGCGCAGCCCGAGGTCGATCAGCGGGTCGAGGCCCAGGTACCGCAGGGCGGCGGTGGCCCCCGGCTCGGCGGAGCGGTGCCCGGCGACCATCGCCCCGACCGCGTCCGGCGCGAACGCGGCGGCGGCGAGCGCGGCGCTGACCGCGATCACGCCGTCCAGCAGCACCGGGACCCGGCGGGCGGCGGCGCCCAGGATCAGCCCGGCCAGCGCCGCGTGCTCCAGCCCACCCACCGCGGCCAGTACGCCCAGCGGGTCGGTCGGGTCGGGCGCGTGCCGGTCGAGCGCGGCGCGCACCACGTCGACCTTCCGCCGATACGTCTCGTCGTCCACCCCGGTCCCGCGACCGGTCGCCGCCGCCGGGTCGACCCCGGCGAACGCGGCGATCAGCGCGGCGGCCGGCGTGGTGTTGCCGATGCCCATGTCCCCGGTCAGCAGGATGCCCGCCCCGGCGTCGACCAGCTCGCCGGCGACCCGGATGCCCGTCTCCACCGCCGCCCGCGCCTCGTCCCGGGTGAGGGCGGCGCCGACCGTCATGTCCCGGGTGCCCGGCCGGACGTTCGCGGCCACAAGCCGGGGCCCGGCCGGGCCGGTGCCCTCGGCCGGGTCCACCGGCAGCGGGGTGGCGACGCCGACGTCCACCACGGTCACCGAGGCGCCGGCCTGCCGGGCGAACGCGTTCACCACCGCCCCGCCGGCCAGGAAGTTGCCGATCATCTGGGCGGTGACCTCCTGCGGCCAGGGGGTGACCCCCTGGGCGTGCACCCCGTGGTCACCCGCGAAGATCGCCACCGCGGCCGGCTCCGGCAGCGGCGGCGGGCAGCTCCCGGCCAGCCCGGCGAGGCGTACCGACAGGGGTTCCAGGGCGCCGAGCGAGCCGGCGGGCTTGGTCAGCCGGCCCTGGAGGTCGCGGGCGGCCACCATCGCCGCCTCGTCGAGCGGCCCGATCGCCGCGACCGTGGACTCCAACATCATGCCTCCAGGATCTCCGCCAGTACCTCGGTGAATGCGTCGCTGGTGGCCGGGTCGCGCACCGCGATCCGCAGCCAGTCCGGGCCGAGCCCCGGGAAGCTGTCGCCCCGGCGGACCGCCCAACCGCGCTCGCGCAGGCGTTCGCGGACCCGGTCGGCACCGGGCCGGTGGATCAGCACGAAGGCGCTGGCCGGGTGGCCCGCGACGCGTACGCCGGGCAGGCCGGACAGGCGGGCCACCAGGTGGTCGCGGTCGGCGGCGAGCCGCGCGGCGATGGCGCGCTCGGCCGCGACCGCGGTCGGCGACGCGCAGGCGGTGGCGGCGGCGAGCGCCGGGGTGGAGACCGCCCAGAGCGGCTGGGCGGCGGCCAGGCGAGCGAGCATCCCGGCCTCCCCGAGCAGGTAGCCGATCCGCAGGCCGGCCAGCCCCCAGGTCTTGGTCAGGCTGCGCACCACGAGCAGGCCGGGCAGGTCGCGGCGGGCCGCGAGGGACTCCGGCTCGCCGTCGACGCCGGGGGCGAGCGTGGTGTCGGCGAAGGCCTCGTCGACCACCAGCACCCGGCCCGGGCGGGCCAGGGCGGCCAGCGCCTCCGCGGGGTGCAGCACGGAGGTGGGATTGGTCGGATTGCCGACCATGACCAGGTCGGCGTCGGCGGGCACCCGGGCCGGGTCGAGCCGGAAGCCGTCCGCCGGGTCGAGCAGGACCCGTTCGACGGCGTGGCCGGCGGCCCGCAGCGCGGCTTCCGGCTCGGTGAACTGCGGGTGCACCACCACCGGCCGCCGGACGTCGCGCAGCGCCCGGGCGATCAGCACGAAGGCCTCGGCGGCGCCGGCGGTGAGGAGTACCTCTTCCGGGGGACGCCCGTGCCGGGCGGAGACGGCCGCGCGGGCGGGCGCCGGGTCGGGGTAGGCGGCGAGGTCGCCGAGGGCGGCGATCACCGGGTCGGCGAGGCCAGTCGGGCATCGGGGCCCGGCGGACGTTGACCGCGAGGTCGACCAGGCCCGGGGTCGCCTCGGCGTCCCCGTGGTGCCCGAGGTCGGGCTCGGTCCCGGTGTCCGGCGGCGTTCCGATCAGCTGACCACGCATGTCCGCGATCCTGCCGGGAAGCTGCCGTGCGGGACAGCGGATCCCGGCGTGGGCCGCGTCACCACTCCTCCACCCGCTCGCCCGTTTATGAATTCTTCTCATTTCCGAATCGGAAATGTCATAGCTTGACCATGTGAGCAACCGACCCCTTGCCTCCGCTGGTCGTGCCATTCCCCTCCTCCGCGCCGGGCTGATCGCCGGCATCGTGGTCGCCGCCGCGGCGTACCCGTTGGCCGCCGTCACCGGCATCGGCGCCAAGGCCACCGCGCACGCAGTGGAGCAGAAGACGAGCATCCTGAAGACCGCGCTGCCCGCCGAGACGTCGTACCTGTACGCGCCGGACGGCAAGACCGTGCTGACGATGTTCTACGAGGAATACCGCCAGTACACGAAGCTCTCGGACATGTCGCCGAACATCCAGCAGGCGATCGTCGCCGCCGAGGACAACCGCTTCTACCAGCACCACGGCGTCGACCCGAAGGGCGTGGCCCGCGCCTTCGTGTCCAACGCCCGCTCCGGCGGCGTCTCCCAGGGCGCCTCCACGCTCACCATGCAGTACGTCCGGATGGCACTGCGGGACAGCGCCAGCACCCCGAAGGAGGTCCAGGAGGCCACCCAGCAGACCAGCCTGCGCAAGGTCAAGGAGATGCGGATGGCGCTGGACGTCGAGAAGGAGCTGAGCAAGGAGCAGATCCTGGAGCGCTACCTCAACTCGGCCTACTTCGGCCACCGGGCGTACGGGATCTACGCGGCCGCGCAGATCTTCTTCTCCAAGACCCCGGCCACCCTCACCCCGGTCGAGGCGGCCACCCTGGCCGGCCTGGTCAAGTCCCCCTCCGAGTACGACCCGATCACCTCGGACCAGAAGGACGCCACCGGGCGGCGTAACTATGTGCTGGACCGGATGGCCCAGCTCGGCTACCTCTCCCCGGACGCGGCGGCGGCGGCGAAGTCCCAGCCGATCCAGCTGAAGCTCACCAACCCGCCGAACGACTGCGCCTCGATCGACGAAAAGCGCACCAGCTGGGGCTTCTACTGCGACTACCTGAAGAACTGGTGGAGCACCCAGCCGGCGTTCGGCGAGAACCGGCTGGAACGGATGGACAAGCTGCGCCGCGGCGGGTATCGGATCGTGCTGGCCATCGACCCGAAGGTCCAGGACGCGGCCGAGAAGAACGTCGGGGCCAAGGACGGCACCGGCAGCCCGTTCGCCAACGGCATCGTGGTCGCCGAGCCGGGCACCGGCCGGATCAAGGCGATGGCGGTGAATCGGAACTACTCCCTGGACCTGAGCGAGAACGGGCCCAGCTCCAACCCGGAGGCCGGCCCGAAGACCAAGGCGAACTACCCGAACACGGTCGCCCCGCTGCTCGGCGGCGGCAGCCTCCCGGGCTACCAGGCCGGGTCGACGTTCAAGATGTTCCCGATGCTGGCCGCACTCAACTCGGGCAAGACGCTGTCCACCGAGTTCAACGCCCCGTACCGGTACAGGTCGCATGTCTACAACGACTGGCAACCGACGAACGCCAGCGGCGCGATGACCGGGCAGCAGACCATGTGGTCCGCCTTCGGCAAGTCGGTGAACACGTACTGGGTGTGGATGGAGGAGCAGATCGGCGCGGAGAAGGGCGTCCGCCTCGCCGAGCAGCTCGGGCTGCGCTGGCGGACCGACGTCGACCGAGAGCACGCCGCGCCGGACCGCGCGTCCAAGTGGGGCGCGTTCACCCTGGGCGTCTCCGACGCCACCCCGCTGGAGATGGCGAACGCGTACGCCGCGATCGCGCCGACGGCCGGTACTGCGAGGCGATCCCGGTGAACTCGATCCTGAACCGGGACGGGACGCCGGCCATGTACACCACCATCGGCGGGGTGCAGCGGGAGGTCGCCAAGCCGCGCTGCCGGCAGGTGGTCAGCGCGGACGCGGCCCGGGCCGCCACCGACGCGGCCCGCTGCCCGACCGGCGACACCCCGGCGAAGGGCAGCTGCGGCGGCTGGTCGACCGCCGACAGCGTCCGGGGCACGGTGGGCCGCCCGGTGGCCGGCAAGACGGGTACCACGGACAGCACCCGGTCCGCCTGGTTCGTCGGGTACACCCCGGAGCTGGCGGCGGCGAGCTTCATCGCCGACCCGGACAACCCGTTCAACGCGGTGGGTGACGGCCTGTCCCAGGTCCCGATCGGCGCGGTGGCCGAGACCCTGCGCGACGCGCTCAAGGGCCAGCCCACCCGCCAGTTCACCCCGCCGTCCGACCAGATCGTCGGCTGACCGCGCCGCCGACCACCCACCACCGGACCGCCCGGGGGTGCGCCCGGGTTAGTTGATCAAGAGGTTTGCGTCCGGATCCCCGGGATCCCCGACGCAAACCTCTTGATCGACTCTGCGGCGTGGGGGGCCGGCGGGGGTGGGGGGGTCAGCGGAGGTCGGCGGCTACGAAGGACCAGAGTTCCAGGTCGACGCGGGCACCGCGGACGAAGCCGGCGTTGCGCAGCAGGCCCTCGTAGCTGAACCCGGCCTTCTCGGCGACCCGCCGGGACGCGATGTTCCCCGGCGCCACCCGCAGCTCGACCCGCTGGAAGCCGTGCTCCAGAATCAACGCGATGGCCAGCGCGTCCACCGCCTCGGCGGCCAAACCGTAGCCGCGGGCGTGCGGCGCGACCGCGTAGGACACCTCGGCCAACCGGGCACCCCAGTCGGTGCGGCGGGTCCACAGGCAGCCGACGACCCGCTGGTCCTCCCGGCGGAGCACCCCGTAGTGGTCGCCGTCGCCGCTGTCCCGGCGCTGCCGGGCCAGCTCCGTGCACCAGGCCCGCCCCTCGATCTGCCCGACGGCGTCCGCCAGCGGCAGCCAGCGCTGGGTCTGCCGGTCCGCGAAGATCTCGTCGACCGCCTCGGCGTCGGCCGCGGTAAGCTGCCGGACCTCGGTGCGCGGGGTGGAGACCGTCAGGGCCGGGAAGCGGCGTACGGCCACCTGTCCGATCACGCCGGGGCCTCCGCGGTCGCGGGCTCCACCGCCGCAGCGGCCACCAGGCGCGCGGCGATCTCCGGGTACGCGGCCCAGTGCGGGACGAGCTGCGAGGCGTGCACGCCCCGCCAGACGAAGCCCTCCGGCGCGCCGCCGTCCCAGCTCCACGCCGGGCGCTCGCCGGCCCGCGGGGTGAGCACCGCGCTGTGCTGCTTGTGCCCCACCACCACCGTGCCCGCGGCGGCCACCACGCTGTCCGTCCGGGCGGTCGCCTCCCGGTAGCCGATCACCAGGCCGTCCCGGCTCGCACCGATCGCGTCGAGCACCCCGCACATCGGCAGCCCGTCCAGCTCCCGGGCCAGCCACAGCAGGCCGGCGCCCTCGGCGAGCACCGGGCGGCCGGTGCGGGCCAGCTCGGCCACGGCGATGCAGAGCCGGCGGTTGGCCGACAGCTCGTCCGCGTACGACTCGGGAAGCCCGCCGCCGACGACCAGCGCGCGGGTGCCCGCGGGCAGGGCCTCGTCGCGCAGCGGGTCGAAGGTGACCACCTCGGCCCCGGCGGCGCGGAGCAGCTCCGCCGTCTCCGGGTGGCTGTAGCTGCCGCCCGGGCCACCGGCCAGCGCGACCACCGGACGCGCCCCACCCGGCGCCCCCGCCGCCGGCTCCGGCGACCAGGGGTCGACGGTCAGCGCCGGCGCCGAACGGGCCAGCACCAGCAGCCGGTCCAGGTCGACCGTGGCGGCCACCGCCTCGCCCAGCCGGCGCACCGCGCGGACCGCCTCGGCGTCCCGCGCGATCGCGGGGACCAGGCCGTGCCGGCGGGCGGGCAGCACCGGCGGCAGCTCGTGCCGGCGCAGCGCGCCGTAGACCGGCACGCCGATGTCGTCGAGGGCCTCGCGGAGCATCGCCTCGTGCCGGGGCGAGGCCACCCGGTTGAGGACCACGCCGCCGAGCCAGAGCTGCTCGTCGTACGCCCGGAAGCCGTGCACCAGGGCGGCCACCGACTGCCCCATGCGGCCACGTCCACCATCAGCACGACCGGGCTGCGCAGCGCGGCGGCGACCGCCGCGGTGGACTCGGTCTCCGGCCGCGCGACCGAGTCGTAGAGCCCCATGGTGCCCTGCACGACGGCGAGCCCGGCCCCCGCGGACCCGTGCGCGAAGAGCGGGGCGATCCGCTCCGGGCCGACCAGCCGCGGGTCCAGGTTGCGCCCCGGGCGGCCGGCGGCCAGCCCCAGGTACGCCGCGTCGATCTGGTCCGGCCCGATCTTGAAACCGGCCACGTCGAGCCCCCGCTCGGCCAGGGCGGCGAGCAGCCCGAGGGTGAGGGCGCCGGTGCCGTGCCCCGAGGAGGGCGCGCTCAACAGGACGCGCGGCACGACGGTCATCATCGACTCCTCGCAGGCGACGGGACGTACGCGGTGAGGGTGGTGCGCGGCGGCGGACCGGTCGCGCGGTCCGCCCGCGTGACCATACCCGGCCGGGCCGACGGCTGGCTGCCGCCGACCGGCCGGTTCGGGGCCGCGCAGCTCAGTGGCCCCGCTCATACGGGTAGCCTCGATGCGTGTACCGGTTCCTGCTGACCCCGCGCTGGCTGGGCTGTCTCGCGCTGACCCTGGTCGCCGCCGCGGTGATGGTGTTCCTCGGCAACTGGCAGCTGGACCGCTACCAGGGACGTACGGCGATCAACGAGCGGATCGACGCCGGCGCGACCATGTCCCCCGCGCCGCTGCGCGACGCGATGCCCGCCCCGACCGGGGGACCCGGCACCGCCGGTCCCGCCCCCGCCGACCGGGTCACCTGGACCCGGGCCACCGCCACCGGCCGGTACGACCCCGCGAACGTGGTCCTGGTCCGCGGCCGGACGCTCGACAGCACGGTCGGCTTCGAGGTGCTCACTCCGCTGGTGCTCGCCGACGGCACGGCCGTGCTGGTGGACCACGGCTGGATCCCGCCGGCCCCCGGCGCCGGCGCCACCACCCAGCCGCAGGTGCCGGCCGCGCCCCCCGGCGAGGTCACCGTCAGCGGCCGGGTGCTGGCCGGCGAGAGCGGCGCGGGCACGGTCGACCGGCGCGACGGCAAGCTGGAGACCCGGCGGATCGGCGTCAGCCGGCTCGCCCGGCAGCTGCCCTACCCGATCTACGGCGGCTACCTGCTGCTCGACCAGCAGACCCCGGCCGCCGATCCGGCCTTCCAGGCGGTGCCGATCGGGCACACCAACAACTGGCAGAACTTCGGCTACGTGGTGCAGTGGTGGCTCTTCGCCGGCATGAGCCTCGTCGGCTACGGCTGGGTGGCCCGCCGGGAGGCGCGCCGCAGGGCCGGGCTGGACAAGCCCCGCCCGCCGGTCGACCGGGCGGCCGAACCGGCGCCGAGCGCCCCGGTCTGACCGGGCGGGCTCCCGGTCAGCCGGTCATCCGGCCGGCGTGGATGGCCCGGACCGCGTCGATGGTGTCGGCCTCCGCCGCGGTCTTGTCATCCCGGTAACGCACCACCCGGGCGAACCGCAGCGCCATCCCGCCGGGATAACGACTGCTGGTCTGCACCCCGTCGAACGCGATCTCGACGACCTGCTCGGGCCGCACCCGGACCACCCAGTCGCCCTTCTCCACCGCCAGGCCGAGGAACCGCTCGGTCTGCCAACGCAGCAGCTCGTCGGTGAGCCCCTTGAACGTCTTGCCGAGCATCACGAACTCGCCGGTGCGCGGATCCCGGGCGCCCAGGTGCAGGTTGGACAGCCAGCCCTGCCGCCGCCCGCTCCCCCACTCCACCGCCAGCACCACCAGGTCGAGCGTGTGCCGGGGCTTGACCTTCACCCACGCCGACCCGCGCCGACCCGCGTCGTAGGGGGCCGCCGGGTCCTTGACCACCACCCCCTCCTGACCGGCGTCGAGCGCCGCGGCGAACGCCTCCCCGGCCTGCTCCGGCCCGTCCACCTCCATCCGGCCGACCAGCAGGCTCGGGTCCACCGCGCCGGCCAGCGCGGCCCACCGCTCCCGGCCCGGCAGGTCGATCAGATCCGCGCCGTCGAGGTGCAGCAGGTCGAAGAAGTACGGCGTCAGCACGGCCTCGCCGGTGGTCTCTGCGGCGGCCAGCACGGCCGGGGCGACCGCACTGCCACCGGTGGTGCTCGGCGTGGTGCGGCGGGCGGCCCGGCTGGAGGTCTCCTGAAAGGGCAGCGGACGGCCGGTGGCGTCCAGCCCGATCGCCTCGCCGTCGAGGACCAGCTCCCGGGCGGGCAGCGCGCGCACCGCGGCGACCACCTCGGGCAACCGGGCGGTGATCTCGTCCAGGCTGCGGGTGAAGACGGCGATGTCCTGGCCGGACCGGTGCACCTGGATCCGGATGCCGTCCAGCTTGACGTCGACCACCGCCGGGACGCCGGTCGCGGTGAGCGCCTCGTCCACCGAGGGGGCGCTCTGCGCCAGCATCGGGGCGAGCGGGCGGCCGACCTGGAGCCCGAAGCCGGCCAGCGCGGTCGCGCCGCCGGAGAGCGCGGCCACCGCGACGGCCCGCAGGTCGCCGGCGAGCAGCAACGCCCGGCGCACGGCC
>NZ_JAEVHJ010000286.1:0-8821 GCF_016802855.1 Micromonospora sp. ATA51
CACCGGAGGCGGCGGCGCCGGCCCGTCCGCCCGCGCCGCGCCCGGCCCCCGCCGGTCCGACGCCGCCCGGGGACGACCCGCTGGCCGCGTACGAGCAGGAGTTGGCCGACGTCGTACCACCGCGCTTCGCCCGGGCGGGCGACGAGCCGGAACCGGTCGTCGGCGAGGCCGACCGGGTGTACGACGTGGAGTCCGCCACGGTCCGGCTGGCCGACGTGGGCGGCATGACGGCCGTGAAGGAACGCCTGGAGCTGGCCTTCCTCGGCCGCTGCGCAACCCCGAGCTGCGCCGGATGTACGGCAAGAGCCTGCGCGGCGGGCTGATGCTCTACGGCCCGCCCGGGTGCGGCAAGACCTTCCTGGCCCGGGCGGTGGCCGGCGAGATGGGCGCGAAGTTCCTCTCCCTGTCCATCGTCGACGTGCTCGACATGTGGATCGGCAACTCGGAGCGGAACCTGCACGAGCTGTTCGAGGCGGCCCGGCGCAACGCGCCCTGCGTGCTCTTCCTCGACGAGGTCGACGCCCTGGGCCACAAGCGCTCCCAGGTCTCGTCGAGTTCCATGCGGACGCTGGGCAACCAGCTGCTGGCCGAACTGGACGGCATGGAGGGCAGCAACGAGGGGGTCTTCGTGCTGGCCGCCACGAACACCCCGTGGGACGTGGACCCGGCGCTGCGCCGGCCGGGCCGGCTGGACCGGGTGGTGCTGGTGCTGCCGCCGGACGCCAAGGCCCGGGCGGCGATCCTGGAGTACCACCTGCGGCAGCGGCCGATCGCGAACATCGACCTGCGCCGGGTGATCGCCGCGACCGAGGACTTCTCCGGCGCCGACCTGGCCCACCTCTGCGAGACCGCCGCCGAGTTCGCGATGGCCGACTCGGTACGCAGCGGCGAGGTCCGGATGATCGAGCAGCGGGACCTGGAGCGGGCGCTGAAGGAGGTCCGCCCGTCGACCCGGCCCTGGCTGTCGACCGCTCGCAACGTCGCCATGTTCGCCAACGAGGGTGGCGTCTACGACGACCTGGTGGCGTACCTGAAGCGGCGCAAGCTGCTCTGACGGCTCAGGCGACGCTCTCCCGGACGTACCCGCGGCGGCCCACCGCGATCACCTTCACCCGCTGCCGGCCGGCGCGCACCATGCCCAGGGCCATGAACGCGCCGGCGATCCGGTCGGCGGCCTCCCGGCTGCTGGCCCCGACCACCTGTCGGCGTCGTTCCGGGCTGGTCCGCTCGTTGCGGCCCGCCCCTTCCAGCGGCCGGACGTCGGTGAGGACCACGAGGAACCGGGTCATCGCCGACCACCACCGGCTGGGCGGACGGGTCCGGGCACCCGGGGGTGGCGTCCGGTCAGCGTCATGCGGGTCCCTCCCCGTCGGTTGCGGATGAGGGGCACGCGGCGATCGGGTCGTGGGGGAGTAAAACCCGATCGCCGCGCGCCCCATCCCCTCCGGTCGCTCACCACCACCGTCGCCACGACAACCGGCGGTGAGGACGCCGTCACAGATTGACAGGTGGACACGCGTGAATGCAACTCTCATCGGCTTTCTCTCACGCGCACCCTCCCGTTGATGTGCGACCATCGATGCATGGCTCCGAAGACCGCACGGGCCCGACGGCTCGGCATCGCCCTACGCACCCACCGGGAGGCCGCCGGCCTGACCCTCGAGGCCGCGGCCGACGAGATCAACAGCACCCGGAGCACCCTGTCCCGCTACGAGAACGCGCAGACGCTGGTCAGCCCGGCCACCGTCCACGCCCTGCTCACCCTCTACCGGGTCGGCGCCGACGAGGTGGCCGCGGCGGTGCAGCTCGCCAAGGACGCCCGTAAGCCCGGCTGGTGGGTCTCCTACTCGTACCTGCTGGACCGCCGGACCATCGACTTCATCGCCCTGGAGGCGGAGGCCACCGGAATCGCCAACTTCGAACCCTCGGTGGTGCCCGGCCTGTTGCAGACCGCCGACTACATCCGCGGGGTGATGCGCGGCGGTCCGCACACCCTCAGCGACGAGCAGGTGGAGCAGCGGGTCCACCTGCGACTCGACCGGCAGCAGCGGCTCACCGCCGACGCCCCGCCGATCCTCGACGCGATCATCGACGAGGGCGCGCTGCTGCGCCCGGTGGGCGCCCGGGCCGTCATGGAGGGCCAGCTACGGCACCTGCTGAAGATGGCGGAGCTGCCCAACATCACCGTGCAGGTGATCCCCCTGACGGCCGGCTACCACCGGGGCACCCGGGGTTCGCTGCACATCCTGGAGTTCGCCGACCCCGAGGACCCGATCATCGCCTCGGTGGAGACGGTGGCCGGGCAGATGGTCCTCGACCGGCCGGGTGACCTGCGGACCTGCACCAAGATCATGGAACATCTCCGGGCCGTGGCGCTGAGCCCGGCGGACAGCCGGGACCAGCTGGTCCAACTCCTCAAGGGAAGGTAGAACCGATGCGATCCACGAACAGCCTCCACTGGCGCAAGAGCAGCCACAGCGGCGACGAGGGCGCCTGCGTCGAGATGGCCGTCCTCCCGGCGGCCGTGGCCGTCCGCGACTCCAAGGACCCCACCGGCCCGACGCTGGTCTTCTCCCCGGCCGCCTGGGCGGCCTTCACCGGCGCGCCGCCCCGCGACTGACGCCGCCCGGCCCCCGCGCGTAACGCTCAGGTCCGGCCGCGACGGTGGTCAGCCGGCGACCACCGGGCCGGCCGCCGGCGACCCCGCAAGCAGGGTCTCCAGCGCCGCGATGGCCACCCCGCGGGCCCCCGCCATGTCCCGGTCCGGCACCAGCTCGAAGGTGGCGACGGCGGCCTGCTCGGCGCGGACCACGGTGTGCTCCGCGACCGTGGCGAGGAACCAGTCGCGGAACTCCGGCGCCGCCTGGCCGGTGTTGAACGCCTCCTTCGAACATTCCCGCCACCACGGCGCCACCCACTGCTTGATGTGGTTCCAGGTGCGCCGCAGGTCCGGCAGCGACCAGCCCTGCCACGGCGTCAGGTCCGCCTCGGCAACCCCGTAGGACGCCTCCGCCAGGCGTTGGGCATTCACCGCCGCGAGCCGGCCGAGCATGTGGTTGAAGACGAACCGGGCCGCCCCGGCGTGCCGACGCAGGCTCTGCTCGTCGGCCGGGTCCAGAGCGAACTTGTACGCCTGCACCGTCCAACCCGCAGGGGCCTCATACCGCCTCACCCGGCATCACCCGCGGTCGCGGCGGCCACCGCCCGCTCGGCCCGGGACGCCGCCGCCCGGCGCCCGTACAACCGGGCGCACAGCGAGGTCAGGATCTCCGTCACGTCACTGACCAGGTCGTCGTCCACCCCGGCCGGATCGACCACCAGCAACCGACGCCCCTGCGCAGCCAACGCGGCCTCCACGTACTCGCCACCGAAACGAGCGAACCGGTCCCGGTGCTCCACCACGATCGTGGTCACCGCCGGATCGCGCAGCAACGCCAGGAGCTTCTCACCGCCGCCGTCCAACGCCGAGGCGACCTCAGTCACGACCCGCGCCACCGCAAGGCCCTGCCCGGTGGCCCACCCAGTGACCCGGGCGACCTGCCGGTCCAAGTCAACGCGTCGGTCCGCCGAGGACACCCGGGCATACACCACCACAGTCTCGGCCCGGGCCAGGCCGGCGGGCTGCTCCACCAGGATCAGACCACCGACCCGGCGAGCGGGCACCGGCAGCTTGCCCTCCCGAAACCAGCGATACGCCGTTACCGGATGGACCCCTTCCCGCTTCGCCCACTCCTTCAAGTTCACCGCTGCACACTATCGCGCACTGCCAAGGCAACTATTGGAACCCCGCCATCCCGGCGGCCCCGGAGACGACCCGCCCGCTCTCCACCACCCCACCGCCGAGCCCGGTGCCGACGATGGCGGCGACCGAGGAGCAGCGCAGCGCGTCCGCCCCGAAGTACACGTCGCGGGCGTAGAGGGCGGCCGCGCTGCCGTCGTTGTGGTAGATCACCGGGAGGCCGAGCCGGCGCTCCAACGCGCCGCGCAAGTCGTATCCCTGTCAGGCGGGCTGGGAGAAGTTGGTCGAGCCGCGCAAGGAGATCACCCCGGTGGCGCTCGCCGGACCCGGGGTGTCCAGGCCGACGGCGCGGACCAGCTCGCGGGGCACGCCGGTCAGCGCCAGCACCCCGTCCAGCGCCCGGGCCAACGCCTCGATCGCCGCCTCGGGGCCGGCCTGCACCTGACTCCGGATCTCCACCAGACCGTCCACCAGGAACCGGCCGTCGACGCTCAGGACCGTCGCGTTGTTGCTGGTCCCCGCCGTTGTCGAGACCCACCACCACCGGCAGACCCGCGCTGCCCACCCCGCCACCGCCTCCCGCCAATTCCGTCCCGACCCGAGGCTAAGCCACGTTCACCGTCCCGCCATTCTCCACTCACCCGACACCCGTGGCCCACCCCGCGAACCGCCCGCACCAGACGGCGCGCGGACGGCAGTGCGGTGGGCGGCAGGACGGCGGCGGCCCCGGCCCGTCAGCGCGGGTTCGTCAGCGCTGTCGGCGGGCAGTGACGGCGGTGGCGTCGAGGTCGTCGTCGCGGACCACCGTCGGCTCCAGGCCGAGAGCGGCGTACTCCGCGCAGAGCGCGTCGGCCTGTCCCTCGCTGATCTCCACCACCAGGTGTCCACCCGGGGCGAGCCAATCCACCGCGCCGACGGCCACGCGGCGCAGCACGGCCAGCCCGTCCACGCCGCCGTCGAGCGCCACCGGGGCCTCGTGCAGCCGCGCCTCCGACGGCATCAGCGCGACCGCCGCGCTCGGCACGTACGGGGCGTTGGCCAACACGAGGTCGAGCCGGCCGCGCCACTCGGGTGGGACCGGCGCGAACAGGTCCCCCTCGAACACGGGCACGCCCAGCGGGGTGAGGTTGCGCCGGGCGCAGGCCACCGCCGCCGGGTCGATGTCGGCGGCGGCCAGCCAGCGGGGTGCGAGCCGGCCGTGCAGCACCAGGGCGGCGGCGCCGGAGCCGCAGCAGAGGTCCAGCACGGCGGGCGTGGGACCGGCCAGCGCCGCGGCGGCGGCGACCAGCAGCGCGGTCCGCCCGCGCGGCACGAAGACGCCGGGGTCGACGGCCACCCGCAGGCCACAGAACTCGGCCCAGCCGAGCAGGTGTTCCAGCGGCAGGCCGGCGACGCGGCGGTCGACGAGGTCGGTCAGCGCCGCGGTCGAGTCGGCCGCGGCGATCAGCAGCTCCGCCTCGTCCTCGGCGTAGACGCAGCCGGCGGCGCGCAGCCGCTGCACGAGGGCGGGACGGTCGGGAGAGAACAGGGTCGGTGCCATGGCATGCCTCCGGGAGACGCTCGTCGGCGCTCCCGGCGTCGCCTAACCCTGGGGCGGCGCGGGCTCGGAGGGAGCGGCGTTCCTCTGGTGGTGGATCGGTCTCGCCTCCTCCGGTCGGGGCCCGCGCGGGCCGTGGCTGCCCGTCACGATAGCGGAGCCAGGGGCATCCGTCCGTCCCGGCGTCCCGGCCACGGCGGCAGGCTGGTGTCCGGCCGTCCGGGCGCCGACCGGGCCGGTCAGGCCGGCTGGCGTCGAGCGCGGCGGCGACGTCGGCCACCAGGTCGGCGGGGTCCTCGATTCCGCAGGAGAGCCGGACGAAGCCGGGAGCCGTGTCGTCGCCCCACTGGGCCCGCCGGTCGGCGGTGGTGTGCAGGCCGCCGAACGAGGTGGCGGCGGCCACGAGGCGGGACGCGTCGAGGAAGCGGGCCACCCGGTCGGCGTCGCCCAGGTCGAACGAGAGCACCCCGGGCATCCGTCGCATCTGGACCGAGGCGATCGCGTACGCCCGGTCCCCGGGCAGTCCGGGCCAGCGCAGGCCGGTCACGTCGGCGCGGTCGGCGAGCAGCCGGGCGAGCGCCTCGGCGTTGGCGGACTGCCGGGCCAGCCGCAGGTCCATGGTCGCCAGCGAACGGTGGGCCAGCCAGCAGTCGAACGCCCCGGGCACCCCGCCGGTGGTGGTCCGCCACGCGGTCACCGGCTCCATCAGCGCGGCGGAGCGGGTCGCCACGTACCCGAGCAGCAGGTCGGAGTGGCCGGTCAGTGCCTTGGTGCCGGAGGCGACCACCACGTCGGCGCCGAGGTCCAGCGGCCGCTGCCCGAGCGGAGTGGCGGTGGTGTTGTCCACCGCGACCAGGGCACCGGCGGCGTGGGCCCGGGCGGCCAGCGCCGGCACGTCGGCCACGTCCAGGCCCGGGTTCGCCGGGGTCTCCAGCAGCACCAGCCGTACGCCGTCGAACGAGGGGTACGGCCCGGCGGTCGGCACGAAGCCGACGCGGACGCCGACGCCCTCCAGGGTGGCGGTGGCGAACGCCCGGACCGGGAAGTACCCGTCGGCGGGGAGCAGCACGGTGTCGCCGGGGCGCAGCACGGCCAGCAGCAGCCCGGTGATGGCTGCCTGGCCGCTGGCGAAGACCTGGCAGTCCCCGCCCTCCAGGTCCCCGATGGCCGCCTCCAGCAGCCGCCGCGTGGGGTTGTCCGGACGGCCGTACCCGTTCGGCGTCGCCGCCGGCCCCCGCCACGGGTCCAGGTGGTACGGCGCGGCGAAGACCGGTCCGGGCAGGAACGGCTGCCCCGGCTGCGGCTCGGGCAGCCCTGCGTGGACGCTACGGGTGCCGTCCCCCCACTCGGTCATGGCCGCCTCACTCGTACGACTCGGGCTTCGCGGTCCGGCTCATCAGGGCGTCCACGGCCAGCCGCGGGTCCATCCCCTCGTGGCAGATCCGCTCGATCTGCTCGGTGATCGGCATCTCCACCCCGTGCGCCCGGGCCAGGTCACGGATGGCCAGGCAGCTCTTCACGCCCTCGGCGGTCTGCCGGGTGGCGGCCTGCGCCTGCTCCAGCGTCTCGCCCCGGCCGAGGTGCTCGCCGAAGGTGCGGTTACGGGCCAGCGGCGACGAGCAGGAGGCGACCAGGTCGCCCATGCCGGCCAGGCCGGCGAAGGTGATCGGGTCCGCGCCGAGCGCCACGCCCAGCCGGGCGGTCTCGGCCAGCCCCCGGGTCATCAGCATCGCCCGGGTGTTGTCGCCGAAGCCCATCGCGGTGGCGATGCCGTACGCCAGGGCGATCACGTTCTTGACGGCGCCGCCCAGCTCGCAGCCGATCACGTCGTCGTTCGTGTACGGCCGGAAGTACGGCGTCCGGATCGACGACTGGACCAGGGCGGTTCGCCGGGCGTCGGTGCCGGCGACCACGGTCGCGGCCGGCTGCTCGGCGGCGATCTCGGGGGCCAGGTTGGGGCCGGAGACCACCACCACCCGGTCGGCGGGCACCCCGGCGGTCTCCGTGATCACCTGGCTCATCCGCTTGGTGGTGCCCAGCTCGATCCCCTTCATCAGGGAGACCAGGGTGGCGTCCGGGCCGAGGTGACCGGTCCACCCGGCCAGGTTGCCGCGCAGGGTCTGCGACGGGACGGAGAGCACCACGACCTCGGCCCCGGCGATGGCCTCCTCGGCGTCCCCGGTCGCGGTGACCCGCTCCGGCAGTCGCACGTCCGGCAGGTAGTCCGGATTGTGCCGCCGGGACCGGATCGCGTCGGCGACCGCCCGCCGCCGGGCCAGGATCGTCACGTCCCGGCCGGCATCGGCGAGGATCTTGGCGAACGCGGTGCCCCACGACCCGGCGCCCAGCACCGCCACGTGGCCGGTCATGCCGTCGCCTCCCCGCGCTCGACGCCGCCGAGCGGCACCACGACACTGAGCCGGTTCATTCGGTCACCTCGGGTTCACGCGGACGGGCGGGACGGGCCCAGAGCGGTGGCGGTGTGCCGCCGCGGATCTCCGCGACCATGTCGCGCAGCCGCAGCATGATGGTGTCGGTCATCTCCTCCAGGACCGCCCTGGTCGGCGTGGCGCCCGCCCAGCGGCTCAGGTCGACCGGCGGGCCGGCGACCACGGTCACCGGGATCCGGGGCCGCAGGCCGAACCGGGTGGTTCGCGGGTCGAACAGCTTCTCCGGCCCCCACATCGCCAGCGGGATCACCGGCGCGCCGGTGGCCAGCGCCAGCCGGGCCGCCCCGGTCTTGCCCTTCATCGGCCACAGCTCGGGCTCCCGGGTGGTGGTCCCCTCCGGGTAGATCACCACCGCGCCGCCCTCGGCCAGGGCGGCGACCAGCTTGTCCAGCGACTTGACCGCGTCGACGGTGCCGCGCTCCACCGGGATCTGCTGGCACCGGTGCAGGATCCAGCCGATCACCGGGACCCGGAAGACGCTGGCCTTGCCCAGGTACTGCGGCCAGCGCCCGGCGTCGTGGATGAAGTGCGCGGAGACCAGCGGGTCGGCGTGCGAGATGTGGTTGGGGACGATGATGATGCCGTCGGGGCGGCGCAGCTGCTCCGCGCCGCGCCAGGCGCGCCGGGTCCAGACGGTCATCACCGGCTTGACCAGCACCACGGCGAACCGTTGCCAGAATCCCAGCCTTCGCCGTGTCACCCTGCCTCCTCGTCGTGCCCCGACCCGCGCGCCCACGTCCCGCGACGAAATCATGCCTGCTCGCCGCGGGTCCGGCCAGTGAGGGTACCGCCGCCCAACTGGCAGGATTGTCACGTGGCTGAGCCGACCTGGACCGTAGTGGTGCCGGTGAAGCGTCTCCCGGCGGCGAAGAGCCGCCTGCGGGGCGCGCTGCCGGGCGTACCGCATGAGGAGCTGGCGCTGGCTCTGGCGGCCGACACGGTCCGCGCGGTGCTGGCCTGCCCGGCGGTGGCCGAGGTCCTGGTGGTGACCGACGACGCCAGCGCGGCGGCGGAGCTGGCCGCGGCGGGCGCCCGGATCGTGCCGGACGCGCCGGACGGCGGGCGTGAACGGGGCCTTCCGGCGCGCGCCGCGGC
>NZ_JAEVHJ010000287.1:0-8778 GCF_016802855.1 Micromonospora sp. ATA51
CGGGGTGCTGCCGGCGCCGAGCGCACCGGCCGTGGCGGCGCCGACCGCGAGCGCCGGGCCGGCCGCGAGGGTCACCGTCCGCCCGCGGAAGTTGGTCCGTTCCAGCGCCGGCCCCACCGGGGCGGTACGCACCTCCCGCAGCACGTACCGGGCGGCGACCGCCCCCGCGCCGACGGCCAGCAGCCGACCCCACCTGGTCACGCGACCCCTCCGATCCGGATGCCGTACGCGATGCGGTGCAGACCGGACAACGGTCCGCCGCCTCACTGGGGCAGTTTAGGCAGCAGCGCCGCGGCGTTGTCGCCGACACCGTACTGGCCGGCCTTCTTCTCGGTGAGCTGCTGCACCAGGGCGAGCGCGGTGACCAGCTGACCCTGGACGGTATTGGCGTTGTCGACGGTGGAGATGGTCTGGGAGAGCACCGGGTCGCCGCGCACCACGGCGACGACGTTGCCGCCGGCCGAGCCGTTGCCGCCGACCACGATCGCGCCGGTCCGGTCGAACTGCTCGGCGACCTTCACCACCGACTCGTCCTTCTTCGCCGAGTCCTTGTCCACGTACGGCTGGCCGCTGATCAGGATCACCGCCTCGGCCGGCCCGGTGACCTTGTCCTCCGTGCTGAGATAGCCGGCGTTCGAGTACGCCGTCAGCACGGCCCGGCGGTCCGCGTCGGAGACCGGCGGGCTGCCCTGGGGGCGGTCGAGCAGGACGCTGGACAGCAGGGCGCTGGACGTCTCCACGCCGTGCCCGTTGCCCGGCAGGCCCGAGGTGGGGGCGCTGTTCGGGCGGGCGGCGGTGACGGCCAGCTCCAGCAGGTTGTTGTTGCTGTCCGGGTTGATGAACTTGTCCTGCAGGTCGACCCGCCCGGTGACGTTCGCGCCGGCGAGTTCGAGCATCTTCACCACACCGTCGGTGTGCTCCCGGCCGCTGGGCAGGTCGAGCACCAGCACGCGTCGCCCGGTGAGCTTGCCGGGGAGGACGACCTGCGCCATCTCGGCGGCGAAGTCCTCCTCCATGTCCAGTTCCTTCTGCAGGCTGTTGACCGACTGGCGCATCTGCTGGTTGTCCTTGCGCAGCGCGTTGACGTTCTCCTTGAGCGAGTCGGCGACCGGCCCGTTGAGGGCGGCCGTGCCGACCACCAGGCCGATCGCCAACGCCAGGAAGACCGCGGTGAGGGACACCACGTGGTAGCGGAAGTTGATCACGCTTGCAGCCTCTTGATCGTCGGGGAGCTAGAAGAGCTGGCCGAGCTGGAACACGAAATTGTCCCACCATTCGGAGACCACGCCCAAATACGCCTTCCCGACGGTGGAGACCGCCACCGCGGAGGCCATCGCGGCGACCGCCGAGAGGACCAGCAGCAGCAGCGAGGAACCGGAGATGCTCTGCCGGTAGAGCCGGCTCACGCCCTTGGCGTCGACCAGCTTGCCACCGACCTTCAGCCGGGTGAGGAAGGTGGAGGCCATGCCGCCCCGGCCCTTGTCGAGGAACTCGACGAGCGTGGCGTGGGTGCCGACCGCGACCAGCAGCGAGGCGCCCTTCTCGTCGGCCAGCAGCATGGCCAGGTCCTCGCTGGTGGCGGCGGCCGGGAAGGTGATCGCCGGCACCCCGAGGCCGTTGACCCGGGGCAGGCCGGGGGCGCGCCCGTCCGGGTAGGCGTGCACGATCACCTCGGCGCCGCAGCGCAGCACGTCGTCGGTGACCGAGTCCATGTCACCGATGATCATGTCGGGGGTGTAGCCCGCCTCGACCAGGGCGTCCGCGCCGCCGTCCACGCCGATCAGCACCGGCTTGAACTCCCGGATGTACGGGCGCAGCACGTCCAGGTCGGCCTTGTAGTCGTAGCCGCGGACCACGATCAGGCAGTGCCGGCCCTGGATCTGGGTCTGGATGTCCGGCACGCCGACCCCGTCGAGCAGCAGGTCACGTTCCTGCTTGAGGTAGTCCATGGTGTTGGCGGCGAACGCCTCCAACTGGACCGACAGCCCCTCCCGGGCGTCCGCCATCGACTTGGCGACCGTCTCGGCGTCCTGCAGCGCGCCGTGCGCGACCGGCTCCTCGCCGACGAAGACCGTGTTGCCCTCGATCCGGACGGTGTCGCCCTCGCGGATCTGCTCGAAGACACTCTCACCCAGGTCGTCCAGAAGCGGGATGCCGGCGGCGACCAGCACCTCGGGCCCCAGGTTGGGGTAGCGCCCGGAGACCGAGGGCTTGGCGTTCAGCACCGCGGCGACGCCGACGGCGACCAGCGAGTCGGCCGCCACCCGGTCCAGGTCGACGTGGTCGATGACCGCGATGTCGCCGGGTCGGAGCCGGCCCACCAGCCGTTTCGTACGGCGGTCGAGGCGCGCGGTGCCGAGGACTGAGCCCGGTTCCGTGTTCCGGGTCCGGCGCAACGTGGGTAGACGCATCGTGACCATCCTGGCATGTGAGGCAGGGTTTGCTGTCGCGACATGCCTGAGCAGGGCCGCCTACCCAGGGAAGCACACCCGGGCGCACGCCGGTGTGCTTGCGCTCACAATCCCGGCGTCACGGGCGCCTTTCCTTGGCTGCCACGGCCAGGAGTTCCTCGGCATGCGCGATACCCAGATCGGAATCAGGCAAACCCGCGAGCATCCGGGCGAGCTCCCGAGCCCGCTCCGTGTCCTCCACCACCCGGACCCCGCTGGTGGTCACCGCTCCCCCGGTGTCCTTCGCCACCACCAGGTGCCGATCGGCGAACGCGGCGACCTGGGGCAGGTGGGTGACCACCAGCACCTGGTGGCTGCGGGCCAGCCGGGCCAGCCGGCGGCCGATCTCCACCGCCGCCTGCCCGCCGACGCCGGCGTCCACCTCGTCGAAGACCAGGGTGGGCGGGCCGCCGGAGCCGGCGAAGACCACCTCGATGGCGAGCATCACCCGGGACAGCTCACCGCCGGACGCGCCCCGCTGCAGCGGCAGCGCCGGTGCGCCCGGGTGGGCCAGCAGCCGCAGCTCCACCTCGTCCGCGCCGTCCGGGCCGACGCCGGCCTCCGCGCCGTTGACCGGCAGGCTCGGCTCGGCGACCGGCCGGGCGGGGCAGCACCGCCACCTCGATCCGGGCGTGCGGCATGGCCAGCCCGGCCAGCTCGACGGTGACCTGCTCGGCGAACCGGACCGCCGCGTCCCGCCGGGAGGTGGAGACCCGCCCGGCCAGCTCGGCCACCTCGCCGGCCAGCCGGGACGCCTCCCGGTCCAGCTCGTCCAGGAGGTCGTCGGAGGTGTCCAGGTCGGACAGCCGGGTGCGGGCCCGCTCGGCCCAGGCGATCACCCCGTCGACGTCGTCGCGTACTTGCGGGTCAGCGCGCGCAGCGCCGCCCGCCGCTCGTAGATGACCTGCAACCGGGCCGGGTCCGCGTCCAGCGCCGCCAGGTACGCCGACAACTCCGCGGAGACGTCGGCGACCAGGGTGGCCGCCTCCTCCAGCCGGACCGCCAGCTCGCCCAGCGCCGGGTCGGTGCCGGCCTGCGCCTCCAGGGTGCGCCGGGCGGTGCCGAGCAGCGCGGTCGCGTCCGGGGTCTCGTCGGTCGCCTCCACACCGCCGGCGACGCACTGGTGGGCCAGCTGCGCGGCGGTGCGCAGCCCCTCGGCGTGCTCCAGCCGCTGCGCCTCCGCCTTCAGCTCGTCGTCCTCGCCGGGCTGCGGGTCGACCCGGGTGATCTCGTCCAGGCCGAGCCGGAGCAGGTCCGCCTCCTGGTTGCGCTCGCGGGCGTTGCGCCGCCGGTCGGCCAGGTCGTCGACCACCGCCCGCCACCCGGTGTACGCCTCGCGCAGCGCGTCGAGCAGCTTCTCGTGCGCCGGGCCGGCGAACCGGTCCAGCGCCGCCCGCTGCTCGGCCGGACGCAGCAGCCGCAGCTGGTCGGACTGTCCGTGCACGGCCACCACCTGCTCGCCGACCTCACCGAGCATCGACACCGGCATGCTCCGGCCGCCCACGTGCGCCCGGGACCGGCCCTCCACGGTGACCGTACGGCTCAGCAGCAGGGCGCCGTCCTCGTCGGGCTCGCCGCCGGCGTCGGTGATCCGGGCGTGCACGGTGTCGGCCACCCGGCCGTCGAGGCGCAGCCGCCCCTCCACCAGCGCCCGGCCCGGCTGAGCCCGCACCCGCCCGGCGTCGGCCCGGCCGCCGAAGAGCAGGCCGAGGCCGGTCACCACCATGGTCTTGCCGGCACCGGTCTCGCCGGTGATGACGTTCATCCCGCCGGTCAACGGCAGCGTGGTGTCCTCGATGACGCCCAGTCCGGTGATGCGCAGCTCTTCCAGCACAGCACCCGACAGTAGACGCGGCCACCGACAGTTGACCAGCCGGCGCGGGCGGCGCGGCGGCCGGTCGTACCATCTCCGCTCGTGGACTCCACGAGCGGTGGGCGGCAGGTGCTGCGGATACTCGGCCTGGGCGAGGACGAGGAACAGGTCTACCGTGCGCTGCTGCGGGTCTCCGCCGCCGGGCCGGCGGAACTGGCCCGGCAGGTGCCCTTGCCCGCCGACCGGGTCGCCCGGGCGCTGGCCGGACTCAGGGACTGCGGGCTGGTCGCCCCGGCCGGCGCCGAACCCGACCCGCCGCTGCGGCCGCTGCCCCCGGACGTGGCCCTCGGTGACGAGCTGCTGCGCCAGCAGCAGTCCCTCGACTCCGCCCGCCGCCGGGTCGCCCAGCTCACCGAGGAGTACCGGGCCGGCGTACGGCGCCACGACGCGGACCACCTGGTCGAGATCGTCACCGGCCCCGACGCGCTGCGCGCCCGGTTGCGCCGGCTGCAGGACGACGCCCGCGTCGAGGTGCTCTGGTTCTGCCGGGCCAACCCGCTGGCCATGCCGGGCCCGGAGAACGTCGAGGAGTTCGCCGCGCTGGCCCGCGGGGTCAGCTACCGGGCGATCTACGAACGCGACCTGCTGGCCGAGCCGGACGCCCTCGCCGACGTCGAGAAGGCGGTCCGCAGCGGTGAGCAGGCCCGGGTCACCGGTCTGCTCCCCGTACGCCTGGCCATCGCCGACCGGGCCACCGCGGTCTGCCCGCTGGTGCCCGAGCGGGCCAGCGGCGAGGCGAGCGCCGCCGTGATCGGCCGCAGCCAGCTGCTCGACGCGCTGCTGGCCCTCTTCGACAGCCACTGGACCGCGGCCACCCCGCTGCTGCCCGGGGCCGGCCCCGCCGCCGACGGCGGCCCGGACGCCGACGAGCGGCTGCTGCTGTCGCTCTTCGTGGCGGGGGTGCCGGACAAGTCCATCGCCTCTCAGCTCGGGGTGAGCCGCCGCACCATCCAGCGGCGGCTCGCCGACCTGATGACCCTGGCCGGGGTCGATACCCGACCGGGTCTGGCGTACCAGGCCGCCCGCCGGGGCTGGCTGTAGACCCGTCCGACATTCCACGACCACCGGCCGTCGGCCGGCCCGGGTCTGCGTCATCCCGAGGACGCAACCCGGAGCCGGACCATCGGCCGGGGCGCCGCGGGGTTCCCGCCACCCCCTGGTGGGAACCCCGGCGGCGACGGGACGCCCGCGCGGAGGGGGGTGACCGCGCGGGCGTCGGCTCAGCGCAGCCCGTACGCGTCGACCACGGTCTGGTCGACGGTGTTCCCGGCGCGGTCGCCGCGTGCACCCGCAGCGACACCGTGCCGCGTCCGGCCGGCACCGTGGCGGTGAACTGGGCGCCCGAGCGTGCACCGGCACGGTCCGCCAGTTGCGCCCGCCGTCGAACGACACCTCGACCCGCACCCCGACGCCGGTCGGCGCCGGTACGCCGGCCGGCTGGCGCAGGGTCAGCCCCACCTTGTGCGGCTGGCCGCCGGGCACCTCGCCCCGCAGGTCCGCCGGGACCTGGTAGTCCACCTGCAGCAGCGACAGCGGCTGGGCGACGTCACCGGTGGGCCGGGCCGAGGTGAACTGCCAGGCCGTCTCGGTACGCGTGGCCCACCGCCACTCGTCCGAGGAGCGCTGGGTGGTGACGTCCAGCCGGTACCGGGCCGCGTCCGGGGTGGTCGGCACCGGTGCCCAGCCGCCGGAGAGGTCGGCGATCTGCTGCCCGTCCCGGCTCAGCCGGCGCTCGACGGTGTCCTGCTCCTCGCCGAACCCGGCCGAGCTGTAGTGGCCGTCGGCGTCGACGAACTCGGCCACCCGCAGGTCGAGGGTGTCCCCGGTGCGCGTGGGCACCGGCGCCCCGGAACCCGCCGGCACGGCCGGCCGGACCACCGGCGCGTACCAGGTCTCGGTGACCCGGTCGTCGGCGGCGTACTGCCGGGGCTGCTGGACGGCGCCCCCGAGCAGCCGGCCCCAGGACCATTGGAGCCGGTGCAGCACCCGCTGCTGCCACCAGTTGTCCCCGGCGCTGACGAACTCCTGCCTCACGGTGCCGGTACGCACCAACCGCTTTTCGTCCATCCAGGAGTACTCCTGCCATGGCCGCCAGCCGAACCGCTGCTCCTCGGCCCAGTCGAACCCGCCGGTGTCGGCGTAGCTGGCGGTCACCTCGGCGGTGTTGTCCGCGGTCACCCGGTGCACGATGTGATCCGGGATCCGCCCCTTCGACACCTGCCACACGTCGTACAGGTAGGGGCTGTTCGGAGTCAGCGTCAGGTCCAGCGTCACGCGTCCGGCCTTCGCCGCCGCGATCATCCGCTGCCGCCGTCGTACGCCACCACCATCGACGGGATCGGCAGGCGATCCCCGTCGGGCGCCCAGTCGGTCCACGCGCTCCACTCCGCCGGGCGGACGATGAGCACCATCGCGGCGCCGGCCGCGGTGGCATCGGCGACCATCTGGCTCTCATCGGTGCGGTCGGGGCTGCCGGCGACCAGCGCGGCCGCACCCCGGACCCCGGCCCGGGACAGCTCGGCGGGGGTGCCGTCGCCCGCCCACACCAGCGGCAGCTTCCGCCGGCCGTCCGGAGCCGGCGACTGGCGCAGCAGGTTGATGTCCAGCGGCCCGGAGACGTTGCTGACCTTCGCGTCCACCATGGGGGCGACCAGCTGCCAGCGGGAGGCGAACTCGAACTCGCCCTCGCGCACCGGCGGGGTCGGCGTGACGTTCACCTGCTCGACCGTGCTGAACTCCATCGTGCCGTGGTCGACCTGCCGGCCGTTGCCGAAGATCCGGTGCTCGTAGAAGCTGATCACCGCCCGCTGCTCGGTCGGCTTCGGCGTCTCGATCCGCACCGGGGTGCCCTTGCGTGGGTCGAGTACCACGGTCATGTCCCGGGTCACCATCAGCTCGGGATCGGTGACCAGGGTGCGCTGCTCGTGCTGCGGGGTGCCGTGTTGGAACAGCCCCCCGAGCAGGTACGGGCCCTCCTCGACCTGCACCTGCGCCTCGCCAGGGATCCAACCGATCTGGTCCGACTCGGAGTGCTCGCCGAAGAGGGTGAACACCGTCGCCACGCCGGGCTGCCCGGCCATGTCCAGCGCGCGCAGGGTGACGGTGTGCAGCGGGCCCTTGCGGGTGAGTCCGACGCGTGCGCACCGCCACGCCATCCGCACCGGTCGCCACCAGCCACCCGCCGTACATCCCGCGGTCCAGCTTCGCCGGGTCGGCGCGCAGCGGCACGGCCACGCTGCCACCGGCGGGCACCGTCACCTCGGAACCGACGGAGACGCCGTCGGCCTCGGCGGCGCCGCTGTCCAGGTTGCGGAGCTCCAGGGCCAGCCGCAGGGTCTGCGGGGACGAGGTGCCGTTGGTGTACGTCACGGTCCGCTCCGCCACCGCATCGCCGGCGTTCACGCGGCCGAAGTCGGCGGTGGCCGTGCCGTACACCCGCTGGCTCAGCGCGCGGGCCACGTCCACTCGGCCGCCGCCCTGCTCGAAGACGGTCAGCGCGGGGTTCGCCTTCGTCGTGCTGACCAGCGCGTCCTTGAGCTTCCCGGCGGTCCAGTCCGGGTGTTCCTGGGCGAGGATCGCCGCCGCGCCGGCGACGTGCGGGGTGGCCATCGACGTCCCGGACGCCCGCGTGTACGCGTCGTCCACCGGCGTACCCATGGTGGTGCCGGCGGCGCGGGCGGCGACGATGCCGACGCCCGGCGCGGTGAGTTCCGGCTTCAGGCCGTTGTCGCCCAGGCGCGGGCCGCGGCTGGAGAAGTCGGCCAGATTGTCGTCACGGTCCACCGCGCCGACGGTGAGCGCCGCACTGGCCGCGCCAGGCGTCCCGACGCTACGCGCCTCACCAAAGTTGCCGGCGGCGATCACGAAGAGCGTGCCGGTCTCGGCGGTGAGGTCGTTGACCGCCAGGCTCATCGGGTCGGTTCCGTCGCTCGGGTCGCCGCCGAGGCTCATGCTGACCACCTTCGCGCCGGAGTGGGCGGCCCACTCCATGCCCGCGATGATGTCCGAGCCGTAACCGCTGCCGTTGTTGTCGAGCACCTTGCCGATCAGCAGCTGTGCGCCGGGGGCGACGCCCTTGCGCAGCTCGTTGGAGGCGGCGCCGCTGCCCGCGATGGTGGAGGCCACGTGGGTGCCGTGGCCGTGCCCGTCCCGGGCGCTGCCGCTGCCGGAGAAGTCCTGCGCCTCGGCGATCCGGCCGGCCAGGTCGGGGTGGCCGGCGTCGACTCCGGTGTCGAGCACCGCGACCCGGACGCCGGTGCCGTCCCGGCCGGCCGCCCAGGCGGCCGGGGCGCCGATCTGCGGCACGCTGTGCTCCAGATCCGCGTGGACCCGCCCGTCCAGCCAGACGCGGGCGATGCCGGCGCCGAGCCGGGGTGTGCCGGCCAGATCCGCGTGGACCCGCCCGTCCAGCCAGACGCGGGCGATGCCGGCGCCGAGCCGGGGTGTGCCGGCGGT
>NZ_JAEVHJ010000288.1:0-8772 GCF_016802855.1 Micromonospora sp. ATA51
CCGGTCAACCGCCGCGCCGAGCACCAGCACCGGGGCGCGGCTGGCCGCCAGCACGGCGGCGAAGTCGCGCAGCCGCCCCGGATCCGGCGCGTACCGGGTGGCCACGCCGCGCACCTGCGGCGGACGGTCCGCGGGCCGGGCCCAGTCGTCCATCGGCAGGGAGAGGAAGACCGGCCCGGTCGGGGGCTGCACCGCGGTCGCGTACGCCCGCATCAGCGCGGCCGGGATGTCCTGCGCCCGGGCCGGCTCGTAGCTCCACTTCACGTACGGCTGGGTCAGCTCCGCCGCGCGGCGGTTGGCCAGCCGGGGCTCGATCAGCAGCATCTCGCGGGTCTGCTGGCCGGCGGTGACGATCAGCGGGGTCTTGTTGTGCCAGGCGGTGACCAGGTTGCCCATGCCGTTGCCGGTGCCCGGGGCGGTGTGCAGGTTGACGTGCGCGGGCCGCCCGGTGGCCTGCGCGTACCCGTCGGCCATCGCCATCGCCGACGCCTCGTGCAGCGCGTGGACGTAGCGGAAGTCGGCCGGGAAGCCCTGTAGGAACGGCTCCTCGGTGGAACCGGGGTTGCCGAAGACGGTGGTCAGGCCCAGCTCGCGCAGCAGGTCGTAGGTGATGTCGCGAACCGTTGCCATCGCCGGCTGCCTCCGTCTGTTGTTGCTGCGCCGGAGACGGCTATTGATCAGTCCCCCGACCAGCCGAATCTATCGGGGCGGGCCGGGCTTTTCGGGCACTTCTTAGGTCTCGCGGGGCACTCTCAGGGCAGCGGGAACGGCAGCTTGATCCCGTCCAGCGCCCGGCCGCAGGGGCAGTCCCGGTCGGCGGGCAGCGCGGCCACCGCGTCCATCAGCACCCCGCGCAGCCGGTCGGTGTTCGCCGCGAAGACCCGGAACACCTCCTCCTGGGTGACCGACTCGCCGCCCTCCACCCCCGCGTCCAGGTCGGTGACCAGCGCGATCGAGGTGTAGCAGAGGGCGAGCTCGCGGGCGAGCACCGCCTCCGGGTGGCCGGTCATGTTGACCACCGACCCGCCGATCGCCGTGAACCAGCGGGACTCGGCCCGGGTGGAGAAGCGCGGCCCCTCGACCACCACCACCGTTCCTCCGTCGACCGCCGGGACGTCCCGGCCCGCCGCCGCCTCCAGCAGCGTGCGGCGGCCGGTGGGGCAGTACGGGTCGGCGAACGGGACGTGCACCGCGCCACGGTCGTAGTAGGTCTGGGTGCGCCCGCTGGTCCGGTCGATGAGCTGGTCCGGCACCACGAAGGTGCCCGGACCGAGCTCCGGCCGCAGGCCGCCGACCGCGCAGGGGGCGAGCACCTGGCGTACCCCGAGGGAACGCAGCGCCCAGAGGTTGGCCCGGTAGGGGATCAGGTGCGGCGGGTAGCGGTGGTCGCGTCCGTGCCGGGGCAGGAAGGCCACCCGGCGACCGCCGACGTCGGCGATGGTGACCGGGTCCGACGGCGGCCCGTACGGCGTCTCCAGCACGTGTTCGGTGGCGCCGTCGAGCAGGGCGTAGAGCCCCGACCCACCGATCACCGCCAGCTCGGCCGTCGGCCCCATCGAAACTCCCTCGGTCATGTTCGATCACCCGCCCGTCAGACCTTAGCCACCGTGCGGGGCGCAGGCTATGGTGCCAGGCATGGCGTTGACAGCGCGGATGGTCGACGGCGTCGGGCTCCCTGTCCCGGCGTGCGGGTGACGAATGTCCGACATGCAGGAGGGGCAGGCGATCGGTGGTCGGGCCATGCAGTCGATGACCGGACGGCTGCTGGTCGCGACTCCGGCACTGAAGGACCCGAACTTCGACCGTACGGTCGTGCTGCTGGTCGCCCACGAGCCCGGCGGCGCCCTCGGCGTGGTGCTCAACCGCGCCACCGAGGTGCCGGTGGCCGACGTCCTCGGGGACTGGTGCGACCTGGCCCGTCACCCCGCCGTGCTCTTCGAGGGCGGTCCGGTGCAGCCGGACTCGGCCATCTGCCTGGCCCGGATGCGGCACCCGATCAAGCCGGTGAAGGGCTTCCACCGGGTCTCCGGCGCGGTGGGCACGGTCGACCTCTCGGTGGACCCGGAGCGGCTGCGGGACGCGCTCGGTGGCATCCGGGTCTTCGCCGGCTATTCCGGCTGGGGAGCGGGCCAGCTGGAGCGGGAGATCGAGGAGGGCTCCTGGTTCGTCCTCGACGCGCTGCCCGGCGACGCCTTCGTCGACCGGCCGGACGACCTCTGGCCGATGGTGCTGCGTCGGCAGGGCGGCATGATGGCGGCGGTGGCCCATTTCCCCCCGGACGTGGCCCTGAACTGAGCCCGGCGGTGGGGACCCCCGCGAGATGACCATGCCGACCGGCGTGTGTATAGTTCTCTGCGTGCCCGGGCGACCGGGACGACCGCACGGGGCCGTGGCGCAGCTGGTAGCGCACCACACTGGCAGTGTGGGGGTCAGGGGTTCGAGTCCCCTCGGCTCCACCCGAGCGACCAGGGCGTTCGTCAGACATGACGGACGCCCTTTGTCGTTCCTGCGGGCGGAGGTAGCCAAGCGAGTAGTTGGTGAACTGATGCCCTGCCTCGGAGATTACTGGTAGCGGGGGTTGCCCGCTGGACCGCTCCCAGCTCCGATGCAGCGCCGGTCGGCCGAAGGCCCTGAAGATGTCTCGAGCACCCCGTATGAGCAAACTTCACCCAGTCCGGGTGAGGTCGAACCGCAGGGCACGGGCGTAGCGTCCGGCTCATGGTGCTGGAGCGTCCCACCCCGGCCTATCCAACGCCGACCAAGCCGCGGGACCCGGCACGCCCTGGCGCGCAGGCGCGGGCCCTGCCGCCGGAGCTGGGCCCGAACGCGATCGCCGTGGTCAGCGGTGCCACCTTCATGTACTCGGATCCGGTGGGCGACGTGCCGGCTGGCACAATCGGCGGCCTGGTGCACCGGGACACCCGCCTGCTCAACCACTGGGTGCTCACCATCGACGGCCACCGCCTGCTCGTGCTGCGCTCCCAGGTGGTCGACCACTACTCGGCGCAGTTCTTCCTGACCAATCCGGCGCTGCCCGACCTGCCGGCAAACACCGTTGTTGTCCGGCGGCTGCGCTACCTGAGCGACGGGTTGCACGAGCGGATCGAAGTCGGCTCCTTCGCCAGCGAGCGGGTCCGGCTGGAATTGCGCCTCGAGGTGGGCAACGACTTCGCCGACATCCTCGAAATCAAGACCAACGTCCGCGACCGGTCGGAGCGGATCCAGCGGCGGCACGCGCGAGACGGCTCGCAGCTGGTGTTCAGCTACGAGCAGGACGGCTTCACCGCGGATACCCGGGTCTGGTCGACCCGCCCGCCGCAGCGGCTGGAGGGCGACCACCTGGTCTGGGCGATCGACCTCGGACCGCGCGGGGAGTGGCAGGTCGACCTCAAGGTGCCGGTGCCGCCCGGCATTGGGGTGACCGAGCCGGTCCGGGGCGATGTCGCCGACGTCTTCCACCACCGGGTGGAGGATCCGGCGGCCCGGTGGCTCGCCCGCGCCGCCGAGCTGACCAGCGACCATCGGGTGCTGGAGCGGGCGACCGCGCAGACCCGCTTGGACATGTCCGCGCTGCGGTTGGAGATGGAGGTCGGGGAGGAACGGATCAGCCTGCCGGCCGCCGGCATGCCCTGGTTCCTCACCATCTTCGGCCGGGACACCCTGATCACCTCGTACCAGGCGCTCACCTTCGGGCCCCGGATGGCCAAGGGAACCCTGCTGGCGCTGGCACATCACCAGGGCCGGCAGTGCGAGGACTTCACCGACGAGGAGCCCGGCAAGATCCTGCACGAGGTTCGCTTCGGTGAGCTCACCCAGCAGGGACTCATGCCGTACAACCCCAACTACGGCAGCGCCGACGCCACCCAGCTCTGGCTGGTCCTGCTGTCGGAGTACTGGCGCTGGACGCGCGACGACGACCTGGTCCGGTCGCTCCGGGACAACGCACTGGCGGCGGTGAACTGGATCGACCGGTACGGCGACCGGGACGGCGACGGCTACGTCGAGTACGCCACCCGCTCCCCGGAAGGGCTGGGCAACCAGTGCTGGCGAGACTCCTGGGACGGGGTGCGCTTCGCCGACGGGCGGATGCCGGTGCTACCGATCGCCACCTGCGAGATCCAGGGCTACACCTACGACGCAAAACTACGCCTGGCGGAACTCGCCGACGGGCCGCTGGCGGACCCGGCCCTCGCGGACCGGCTGCGCGCCGAGGCGTACCGGCTGCGCGAGAGCTTCAACCGGGACTTCTGGATCGAGGGGCGGGGCGGCTACTACGCCGTCGGCCTCGACGGCGACAAGAACAAGATCGACTCCATGACGTCCAACCTAGGGCACCTGCTGTGGAGCGGCATCGTCCCGCAGGAACGCGCCGCCGCGCTCGCCCGGCAACTGCTCTCCGAGGACATGTTCAGCGGTTGGGGGATCCGGACGCTGTCCCGGGCCGACGCGCCGTACAACGCGCTCGGGTACCACCTCGGCACGGTCTGGCCGCACGACAGCTCGATCAGCGTGCTGGGCCTGGCCCGATACGGCTTCCGCGACGAGGCCAACCGCCTCGCCCTCGCCCTGCTCGACGCCGCCGCCGAGTTCGGCGACCGACTGCCGGAGGCGATCGCCGGCTTCGCGCGCGAGCGGACCCTTGCCGCCATCCCCTACCCGACCGCGTGCAGCCCGCAGGCCTGGGCGTCCGGGGTCCCACTGAACCTGATCCGGGCCATGCTGGGGCTCCGCCCGGTCGACGGCCGGCTCGTCGTCGACCCAGCGCTGCCGCACGAGGTCGGCCGGATCCACATCCGCGGCATCGCCGCGTTCGGGCACCGCTGGGACGTGGAGGCCGTCGGCTCGGAGGGGTACGTGCGGCTGGCCGCCGATTGAGCGCCCCGACTCGCACCGATGTCTCGGGTGTCGGCGGGAACGGCACCCGGCACGACGAAACCTCGTGTGGCGATCGTGGAGGCCGGGCTCGCCGGTTACCACGGCGGGAGTCAGCAGTGAGTCAGCAACCGGCTGGCTACGCGACGACAACGGGCGGAAGAAGCGAGACAGATCCCCCACCAGGGCGTTTGTCGTTCTGATCTTCTCGGCCCGCCGTGTCCCAGAACCCTGCCTGATCCGGGCCAGGTCCGACCCGACGGGCCGAGGTGTGCCCCGGCCGGCTGCGGGTAGTCGCCGCGGTCGGTGCGGCGAGGACGGGAGGTCCGGTGGACTCGTACCCTGCTGTGGAGGACCACGGCTTGATCGGCGACCTGCAGACTGCGGCGCTGGTGAGCAAGGACGGGACGATCGACTGGTTCTGTGCCCCGCGGTTCGACTCGCCGAGCATCTTCGGCGGCCTGCTCGATCGGCGCAAGGGGTGGGTACTTTCAGATTTCGCCCGACGGCGTCGACTACGTGAGCAAGCAGCTGTATCTTCCCGGCACGCCGATCCTGATCACCCGCTTCCTCAGCGCGGACGGGGTGGGCGAGCTGGTGGATTTCATGCCCACCGCTGGTGATCGAGTCACCGATCGCCACCGCCTGGTCCGGATCTTTCGGATGGTCCGAGGCAGCATGCGGTTCCGGCTCGACTGCCGACCCCGGTTCAACTACGGCCGAGATCCGCACGAGCTTGATGTGCAGCCGGACGGCAGCGTCTTCCGCAGTCCTACGCTCTCCCTCACCTTGAGTTGCATCCGATACGCCGAGCACTTGACCGACGTAGAGGAAATCCGGCGTAGCAAAGAGGGCATATGTGTGATCCACGCTGCGCGAGGGCGAGACCGGGGTTGTGATCCTGGATGCCGGATCGTCTGATCCGCCACGCCTCTTCACCCCGGGCGAGGTGAGCGACATGCTCGTGGAGACCCGCGACTTCTGGCGGCGCTGGCTCGACCACTCCCACTACACCGGCCGCTGGCGGGAGATGGTCGAGCGGTCCGCGATGACGCTCAAGCTGAAGACGTACGCCCCGACGGGCGCGCTTGTCGCCGCCCCCACCGCCGGGCTGCCGGAGCAGATCGGTGGCGAACGCAACTGGGACTACCGCTACACCTGGATCCGCGACGCGTCCTTCTCGGTGCACGCGTTGCTCGGCCTGGGCTTCACCGACGAAGCGTCGCAGTACATGCGCTGGGTGGACGACCGGATCCGGGAGGCCGACGAGCGGGAGGTGCCGCTGCAGATCATGTACCGCGTCGACGGCTCACCAGATCTCACCGAGGAGGTGCTCGGCCACTTCGAGGGTTACCGCGGATCAGCACCCGTTCGGGTTGGTAACGGCGCCGCCAGCCAACTGCAACTCGACATCTACGGCGAGGCGCTCAACTCGCTCCACATCGCCGACAGTCACGGTCTGCAGACCCCACCACCAGGGGTGGATGAACACGGTCAGGGTGATGGATTGGCTCTGCGACAACTGGGATCAGCCCGAGGACGGGATCTGGGAAACCCGCGGTGGCCGGCAGGACTTCACCTACGGGCGCCTGATGTCCTGGGTAGCCCTCGACCGAGCCGTCCGCCTCGCGCACCGACGCGGACGACCAGGCGACACCACTCGGTGGGTGAGCACCCGAAACCAGATCTACGAACAGATCGTGGCGCGCGGCTTCCATCCCGGACGCGCCGCCTTCGTGCAGCACTACGCGACCGACGTCCTGGACGCGTCGCTGCTCGCCATGCCCTCCGTCGGCTTCGTCTCACCGACCGACCCGATGTGGCAGTCGACCCTACGGGCCATGGACGTCGAGCTCGTCTCCGACAGCCTCGTCTACCGGTACAACCCGACGGCCTCGCCGGACGGCCTGGCGGGCAACGAGGGCACCTTCAGCATGTGCACGTTCTGGTACCTGCGGGCCCTCGCGCGGTCCGGTCGGCTCGACGACGCCCGACTGACCCTCGAGAAGATGCTCACCTACAGCACCCCCCTCGGGCTCTTCTCCGAGGAGATCGCCCCAACCGGCGACCAGATCGGCAACTTCCCGCAGGCGTTCAGCCACCTCTCGCTGATCAGCGCCGCGATCAACCTCGACCAGCTCCTCGACGACCGGCGCCGACGCGAACGCCCTGGAGCGGGAGTCGATCCCGATCCAGGGCGTTCCTCGGTTACCCGCCGCAGGTCACCGCGTACGGCGGCTCTTGGGCAGGTCGAACTGGTCCGCGGCCCGGCAGTCCTTCGGTCCGCCGACGGCGTCCTCGCCGATCCGGTCGAGGGCCTGACGGGCCCGGTACCGGCCCAGGTTCCAGGCATACCAGGGGTCGGGCTCGGCCAGGTCGTCGTCGATCCAGCTCAGCGTGCACCGGCGTACCGGGTCCGGCAGCCGGGTCAGGGCCGGCGTGGCGTCGGCGGAGAGCGCCCGCAGGTACCAGGCGTCGATCTTGCCGGTCTGCTGGTACCGGGCGATGTTGCGCCGGGCGGCGTAGTCCTCCGGGTTGAGCACGGCCAGGCTGAGCAGCATCACCACGGCCAGCCCCACCGTCGCGCCGGGGATCCACCGGCCCCGCCACCGGACCCCGGCGGCCAGGATCATCACGAAGACCGCCCCGAGCAGCAGCTCGAACGCCATCACGAAGATCCGCTCGCCGGTGAAGCTGTAGACCTTCTGGTACGTGTACATGCGGGACAGCGCCGACACCACGATCACCACGCTGAGCGCGCTGAGCAGGCCGAGCAGGACGCGCAGCACGGTGCGTTCGACCTTGCGGTCCCGGCTGGCCCAGCGGCTCACCGCACCGAGCACCGCCACGGTCAGCAGGGTGACGAAGAGCAGCTGCCAGAAGCCGCTGCGGGCGTACTCGGAGTAGCTGAGGCCGGCGACCTTCTGGACGTGCCGCTGGCCGCCGAAGAGCACGGTGAACTGCACGACGACGAAGCCGGCGAAGAGCACCGTCAGCGCGCCGATGGCCGGCGCCCACTCCAGCAGGCCGAGGCTGCGGTTGCTCGGCTTGTCCACGGTGGACAGATCCGGCGGGGCGGCCAGGGTGTAGACGGCGGCGACCGCGATCAGCGCGCCCACCACGGCCAGGAAGACCCAGCGGAACACCGTACCGGCGTTGATCTCCGGGACGATCGCGCCGAGGACCTCGGAGAACGCCGCGTCGGCGGAGGAGAGCAGGCTGCCGAAGACCACCAGCACCACCACGGTCGCCACGACCGAACCGGTCACCCGGCGGACCATGCCCGTGTCGGGGGTGGCGGTGATGTGCCGGCGTACCCAGGGCAGGCCGCGGAGCGCCGCGAACGGCGCGGCGACCAGGCTGAACAGGATCGAGCGGACCAGCCGGCCGCCCACGATGGCCAGCGCCGCGCAGCCGAGCGCGCCGAGGACGCAGAACGTCACCAGCCACCAGGCGTTGCGGAAGGCGAGGACGGCGAGCAGCGCCAGGGCCGCCACCGCCCACCCGCCGCGGACCAGGCGTTCGGTGCGGGGCAGTTCCGCCGTGCCCCGCCGGACCGCGGCGACCACGCCGGCGGTCAGGACGAGCCAGCCGAGGAACCAGCCGATGCCGGTCCGGCTCAGCGGGACGAAGAACGCGATCCCGAGCGCGCCGGCCAGCACGGCGAGCGGCCTGGCCCGGCCGGTGGCCGGCTTCGGCCCCGGCCATCTGGCGCCGAGGAAGGAGGTACGGGGCGTCGACGGGCGGGGCGTCCAGGCCGCACCCGGCTGCGGCGGGTGCATCGGCCAGGGCGGTGCTGGTTGCGCGACGTACGGCGGCATCGGGGCCCCCGGGGCGACGTTCGGCTGTGGCGCGGCCCCGCCCGGGACGGGACGCTGCTGCGGCACGGCCGGCGCAGGC
>NZ_JAEVHJ010000289.1:0-8771 GCF_016802855.1 Micromonospora sp. ATA51
GCCGCCGGCCGGACCGCCGTACACGCCGCCCCGAGGGCCGGCGGCCGGCGGCCCGCCCTCGGCGCGGCCGTCGTCGAAGCCGTTCATCGGGGGTCCGTCCCCGTCCGGTCCGTCCGCCCGGTCGGTGGCCGGTGCGGGCCGACGCCGGGACCGGAGGATGCCGAAGATGCCCGCGCCGACCAGCAGGGCGCCGAGCGCGCCGACCGCGGCGATCAGGTACGTGATCTCGTCCAGGGTCAGCCCCTCGACCCAGGACTTCTCGGCGGGCGGCTTCGCCACCTCGCCGGCGGCCGGCAACGCCTCGACCCCCTTGGTCGACGGGACGTAGCTGAGGATGTCGATCGGGTCCTCGGGGGCCAGCTGGCCGCCGTCGGAGACGGTGACGAAGGACTTGCCGTCCGGGGTGTAGGAGATCGCCTCGCCGAACGGGTCGGTCAGCGGGGTGACCCGGGGCTTGACCGTGGTCAGCGCGCCGACGATGTCGCCGCCGGCCACGTCGAACTCGAAGGCGTCCGCGTACGTCCGCAGCACCACCTTCGTACCGTCCGGCGAGCGGGCCGCGCCGGTGACCAGGAGCCGACCGGTCGCGCCCAGCTTGTTGTCCGTGGTGGTCTTGGGGAGCGTGACCTCGCCGACCTTGCTCATCGGCACGGCCTCGGTGTCACCGCTGGCCTTCAACGCGTCCGTCGGGGTGAAGATCTCCGACTTCCCGGAGATCTCCTTGGTGATGATCAGGGGCTTGCCGTCGTCGCCGATCAGCAACGCCTCGGCGTCGTGCGGCTTCTTCTCCGGGTACGCCAGCCGGTGCAGCACCGGCTGCTTGCCGCCGCCGACCGGCATGTTCCAGACCGCGACCCGCTCCCGGCGGGTCTTGCTGGTGATGTTGTCCCCGGTGTCCGCGATCCAGAGCGTCTTGCGGTCCCGCGAGAGCGCCAGGTCCTCGGTGTCGAGAGGCCCGTCACCCGAGTACCGGACCTCCTTCGAGACCTCGCACTTGGTGTCGAGGTAGAAGACCCGCTTGTGGCTCGGGATGTCGGTGCCGTCGTTGATCACGAGGTAGCCGTTGCTGGTGGCGACCAGGCCGGACAGCTCCCGCAGGCGCTTGTCCTCGACGGTGCACTTCTTCTTGGGAGCCGCGGCCTGCACGGGGGCCGCGGCGGGACCCGCCAGGGCGACCCCGGCAGGCGCCACGGTCGCGCCCAGCAGGCCGAGCGCAACCGTGACCGAGGAGACAACGTGCCGCATGACGCCAAGTGTCGCATGCCCGGTTACCCGGGCGGGTGACGCCGGACGGCCTCAGCGGCCGGCGCCCACCCGCTCCTGCGCGACGAGCCGGTCGCCGGCGCGGAACGGCGCCAGCTCGGCAGCGAGCGCCTCGCCGACCCGGACGTGCAGCAGCGTCCCCTCGGGGAGGTGGGAGGTGCTCAGCACCTCGCCCTGCCGGTGCAGCCGGGCCACCAGGTCGCCCCGGTCGTACGGAAGCACCGCGTGCACCTCCACCGCCGGGCGGGGCAGCCGCCCCTCGATCGCCTCGCGCAGCCCGTCGACCCCGCGCCCGCTGTGCGCGGAGACGAAGACCGCGTCGGGCCACAGCCGCTTGAGCCGCAGCAGCGTCTCCTCGTCGGCGGCGTCGGTCTTGTTGACCACCAGCAGCTCGGGCAGCCGGTCGGCGCCCACCTCGGCGAGCACCTCGCGGACCGCCCGGACCTGCTCCTCCGGGTCCGGATGGGTGCCGTCCACCACGTGCACCACCAGGTCGGAGTCGGCGACCTCCTCCAGGGTCGAGCGGAACGCCTCGACGATCTGGTGCGGCAGGTGCCGGACGAAGCCGACCGTGTCGGACAGGGTGTAGAGCCGCCCGTCCGACGTGGTGGCCTTGCGGGTGGTCGGGTCCAGCGTGGCGAAGAGCGCATTCTCCACCAGCACCCCTGCGCCGGTCAGCCGGTTGAGCAGGCTGGACTTGCCTGCGTTGGTGTAGCCGGCGATGGCCACCGCGGGCACCGCGTTGCGGGACCGACGGGCGCGCTTGGTGTGGCGTACCGTCTTCATGCCCTTGATCTCGCGGCGCAGCCGTGAGATGCGGTGCCGGATCCGACGCCGGTCGGTCTCGAGCTTGGTCTCACCGGGACCGCGCAGGCCCACGCCGCCGCCGGCGCCGCCGCCGCGGCCGGAACCACCGGTCTGCCGGGAGAGCGTCTCACCCCAACCGCGCAGCCGCGGCAGCAGGTATTCGAGCTGGGCCAGCTCGACCTGCGCCTTACCTTCCTTGCTCTTGGCGTGCTGGGCGAAGATGTCGAGGATCAGGGCGGTGCGGTCCACCACCTTGACCTTGGTGCGCTGCTCCAGGTTGCGCAGCTGGGACGGGGAGAGTTCACCGTCGCAGATCACCGTGTCGGCGCCGGTGGAGAGCACCAGCGCGCCGAGGTCCTCGACCTTGCCCCGGCCGACGTAGGTGGCCGGGTCCGGCCGGTTGCGCCGCTGGATCAGCCCCTCGAGCACCTGCGAACCGGCCGTCTCGGCCAGCGCCGCCAGCTCGGTGAGGCTGTTCTCCGCGTCGTCCTGGGTGCCCTCGGTCCAGACGCCCACCAGGACGACCCGCTCCAGCCGCAGCTGGCGGTATTCGACCTCGGTGATGTCGGTGAGCTCGGTCGAGAGGCCGGGGACCCGCCGCAACGCCTGCCGCTCCGACAGCTCGAACTCACCGGTGGTGGTGTCGAGCTCGTCGTCCTCGAAGGGAACGTAGGTCTCCTGGTCTCGCAAACCGTGTCTCCTGTCCGTTCTGTCAGCTACCGAGTGATTTCGGTCCTGTACCGAGCAATCCTGACATGTGTCAACGCGCGACGCACCTGCTATATGCCCGTGGTGCACACCCCCAATTGCGGGGGCGGATGCCGGGCGACCTGGGTGGGCGGGTAGAAATGCGGGGCGAACCGCTCAGTGTTGACGGAGGGATTATCCGTGGCCATCACCCGACTTCCGAGTGCGGGATTCTCGATCACGATCCGGATCGCGGTGACCGCGGACGCCTCCTCCATCGGCCGGCTGACCACCGCGGTGGGCGAGGCCGGCGCGATCGTCACCGCGCTGGACGTGGTCGACTCCGATCCGACCAGCGTGATCGTCGACCTCACCTGCGACACCGCCGACGCCAGCCACGCCGACCAGGTGGTCGACGCGCTCACCGCGCTGGACGGCGTGGACGTCCGCAAGGTCTCCGACCGGACCTTCCTGCTGCACCTCGGCGGCAAGATCGAGGTCAGCTCGAAGGTCGCGCTGCGGAACCGCGACGAGCTGTCCCGCGCGTACACCCCCGGGGTGGCCCGGGTCTGCATGGCGATCGCCGAGAACCCGGCCGACGCCCGCCGGCTGACCATCAAGCGCAACACGGTGGCCGTGGTCAGCGACGGCTCCGCGGTGCTCGGCCTGGGCAACCTCGGGCCGGCCGCGTCGCTGCCGGTGATGGAGGGCAAGGCGGCGCTGTTCAAGCGCTTCGGCGGGGTGGACGCCTGGCCGGTGGTGCTGGACACCCAGGACACCGACGAGATCGTGGCGATCGTCAAGGCCATCGCGCCCGCGTACGGCGGGATCAACCTGGAGGACATCGCCGCGCCGCGCTGCTTCGAGATCGAGGCCCGGCTGCGTGAGCTGCTGGACATCCCGGTCTTCCACGACGACCAGCACGGCACCGCGATCTGCGTGCTGGCCGCGCTGACCAACGCGCTGCGCGTGGTGGGCAAGCAGCTCGCGGACGTCCGGGTGGTGGTCTCCGGAGCCGGCGCGGCCGGCACCGCGATCATGAAGCTGCTGCTGCGCCAGGGCGTGGGCGACATCATCGCGTACGACCGGCAGGGCGCCCTGCACCGCGGCCTGCCCGACCTGAACCCGGCCTGGCAGTGGCTGGCGGAGAACACCAACAAGGAGAACTACTCCGGCGACCTGCCGGGCGCGATCCGCGGCGCGGACGTGTTCATCGGGGTCAGCGCGCCGAACCTGCTCACCGGCGACGACATCGCCACCATGGCCAAGGACTCGATCGTCTTCGCGCTGGCCAACCCGGACCCGGAGGTCGACCCGCGGGAGGCGCGCAAGCACGCCGCCGTGGTCGCCACCGGCCGCTCCGACCAGCCGAACCAGATCAACAACGTGCTCGCCTTCCCGGGCGTCTTCCGCGGCATGCTGGACGCGCACGCCGAGGAGTTCACCGAGGAGATGGCGATCGCGGCGGCCCGGGCGATCGCGGACGTGGTCGGCGAGGAAAAGATCAACCCGACGGTGATCGTGCCGAGCGTCTTCGACTCGCGGGTGGCCCCGGCGGTCGCCGCGGCCGTCCGCGCCGCCGCCCAGAACCCGGCCGTCACCCCGCCGCCGGCCGCCGACCCGGGCCCGGCCGACCTTCCCGAGCTCGCCGCCGAGGCCAGCGCCACCCCCTGACCCCACCTTTGGGTGCGTTTCTTGTCGCCGTGGCGACAACAACGCACCCGAACCCCACCCCACCCCGCCTCCGCTGGGGCCACCCCGTGGACGACCGACCGCGGGTGGTGGGCCCGCGTCCTTTGCTCTGCTGCAGCCACGGCAACACCTGACGTCCGATATCCGGACAGCGGGTGTTGCGCCGGCTGAAGCAGAGCAAAGGACGCACAGCACCATCCCTCGGGGGCGGTCCCGGGGGCGCTGCGGGTCTCCGGTGCCGATGGGCGGGGCGACGGACGCGAACCGCCGGACCGGCGCAGCGGACGCGAAGCGCCTCCACCCGCGCAGGACCAGACTCAGGCGGGCGGCAGGACGGAATCTAGGAGAGCAGAGCGCCCGGGGTGAACTCGCCGGTGGCGACCAGGACCGCCGGGCCCGACAGCCAGCAGGAGTCGTCGGTCACCGTCACCGTGAGGCGTCCGCCGGGCACGTCAACGGTGATCGTGCCGGTGTCCTGCCCCGCGTCGCGCAGGGCCACCGCGCCGACCGCGCAGGCGCCGGTGCCGCAGGAGAGCGTCTCGGCCGAGCCGCGCTCGTAGACCCGCATCAGCACGTGCCCGTCGGTGCCGTCCACCGGCTCCCCCGGCGCGGCGAACTCGACGTTCACCCCGGCCGGGAAGACGCCCGGGTCGACGTCCGGGGCGCGGGTCAGGTCGAGGGCCGCCAGGTCCAGCCCCGCGGCAGGGCGCAGACCAGGTGCGGGTTGCCGACGTCCACCGCGGCGCCGGGCAGGGTCAGCCCGCCCAGGGTGGCGGTGGCTGTGGCGTACAGCAGGGGGCGGCGCATCTCCACGGCGATCGCCTCACCCTCGACCCGCGCGCGCACGACGCCGGCCCGGGTGGCCACCGGGAGCGCCGCGCCGGACGGCGCGGCCAGGCCGGTCTCCAGCAGGTACCGGACGAAGACCCGGGCCCCGTTGCCGCACATCTCGGCGAACGAACCGTCGGAGTTCCAGTAGTCCATGAACCACTCGGCGTCGCCCGCCAGGGCGGCGCCCTCGGGGTGCTTGGCCGCCCGGACCACCCGCAGCACGCCGTCCCCGCCGATCCCGCGCCGCCGGTCGCAGATCGCCGCGACCAGGCCCGGGGTGAGGTCGAGCGCCCCGTCCGGGTCGGGCAGGATCACGAAGTCGTTGCCGGTGCCGTGGCCCTTGGTGAACTCCACGCCCCCATCATCCCCGATGGTCGGCGACCACCCGCAGCGCAGTCTCGACAAACGCCGGCGACGCCGAGTCCAGCCAGTGGACGCGCGGGTCGCGCCGGAACCAGGACCGCTGCCGCCGGACGAACCGGCGGGTGGCGCGGATCGTCTCGTCGTGCGCCTCGACCTCGGTCAGCTCCCCGGCGAGGAACCGCAGCACCTGCTGGTAGCCGAGCGCCCGGCTGGCCGTACGCCCCTCGGGCAGGCCGGCGCCGACCAGCGTCCGGGTCTCGGCGACCAGGCCGTCGGCCCACATCCGGTCCACCCGCAGCGCGATCCGCTCGTCCAGCAGGGCGGTGTCCAGGTCGACGCCGAGCTGCACGGAGGGGTAGTACGGCGTCGGCTCGGGCAGCGAGGCGGTGAACGGCGCACCGGTCAGCTCGATCACCTCCAGGGCGCGGACGATCCGCCGGCCGTTGCCGGGCAGGATGCCGGCCGCCGCCGCCGGGTCGGCCTCGGTCAACCGGGCGTACAGCGGGGCCGGGCCGACCGCCGCCAGTTCCGCCTCCAGCCGGGCCCGCACCGCCGGGTCGGTGCCGGGGAACTCGAACTGCTCCAGCACCGCCCGTACGTACAGCCCCGAGCCGCCGACCAGCAGCGGCACCCTCCCCCGGGCCAGGATGTCGTCGACCGCCGCGCGGGCCAGCCGCTGGTACTCGGCGACGCTGGCCGGCTCGGTCACGTCCCAGATGTCCAGCAGGTGGTGCGGCACGCCCTCCCGCTCGGCGGGGGTCAGCTTGGCGGTGCCGATGTCCATGCCCCGGTAGAGCTGCATCGAGTCCGCGTTGACCACCTCACCGTCGAGGGCGTGCGCCAGGGCGATGCTCAGCGCCGACTTGCCGGCCGCGGTCGGCCCGACCACGGCCACGACCGTGCCCCTCACGCCGACGCCCAGTTCGCCACGAAGTAGGAGACGCCGTAGGGCGCCGCGGCGTAGCTCAGCTCGCCGCGCCAGTCGCCGCCCGCCCCCCGCGCCGTGGCGGCCAGCACCTGCCAGGGCGCCCTTCCGGCGACCTTCAGCTCCGCCGACAGCGCCGGGTCCAGGCCGAGCAGGGCGTCGGGGTCCGCGTCGCCAGGGCCCTGGCCACCCCCTCGTCGTACGCCTCGGCGCGCGGGTCGTCGTAGCCGGGCGCTGCCGCCCCCGGCAGGCCGACCCGTCCCCCATCACCAGCAGCGCCACCCGGGGGCGGTACTCGTGCACCTGGTCGGCGAAGCCGCCCAGCTCGCCGAGGGTCGCCTCCGGGCTCACCTGGGCACCGACCACGCGCACGCTGACCCGCTGCCGGTTGAGCAGCCACGCCCCGACGGTGAGGCTCAGCGGTAGCACCGCCTCGCCGTCCGGCAGCGCCGGCACGAGCGGGACGGTCAGGTCGACACCCCAGGGGCGCAGCGAGCCGGTGGCGGGCGGGATGATCCAGCCGGTCGCCGGGCCCGAGCCCAGCACGACCACGCAGTCCGGTCGGGCGGTGAGGAGCCGGTTGACGGCCGCGGCGGCGGCGGCGCGGAGGTCGTCCAGCTCGGGCGCGGCGGCGCCGGCCAGCTCGGGCACGATCAACGGCGGGTGGGGGCAGACGGCGGCGGCGACCAGAGGCACGCCCTCACCGTAGCGGGATCCCCCGGTGGGTCCCCGCGCCGATCCGGTCATTCGGACGGTAGGACACCGTATGGTCACGGTCGACGACAGGCGCTCGACGCGGACGGGGTCGGACCTGTGACAATGCCCGGAGTAACTTTGCTGCGCCGTGGCGGCGATCGCGGGGGCTGTCCCGTCGACGCCGGGAGAACGAGGATGGGCACATGAGCGACTGGACTGCCTTCGGACGGGTGGACGCGGACGGCACCGTGTACGTCAAGACCGCCGAGGGCGAGCGGGTGGTCGGATCCTGGCAGGCGGGGGCCCCGGAGGAGGGGCTGGCCCACTTCGCCCGGCGCTTCGCCGACCTGGTGACCGAGGTGGACCTGACCGAGGCCCGGCTCAACTCCGGCGCCGCGGACGCCGGCGGGTCGCTGACGACCATCCGGCGGATCCGCGCCTCCCTGCCCGAGCGCACGTCGTCGGTGACATCGACGCGCTGGCCGCCCGGCTGGACAAGCTCGCCGAGGTGGCCGAGGCGAAGGCCGGCGAGGCGAAGGCCGCCCGGGACGCCGCCCGGGGCGAGGCCCTCGCGCGCAAGACCGCCCTGGTGGAGGAGGCCGAGAAGCTGGCCGCCGAGTCGACCGGCTGGAAGACCGCCGGGGACCGGCTCAAGGAGATCCTCGACGAGTGGAAGACCATCCGCGGCGTCGACAAGAAGACTGACGGTGAGCTGTGGAAGCGGTTCGCCGCCGCCCGGGACGGCTTCACCCGCCGGCGGGGCGCCCATTTCGCCTCCCTCGACCAGCAGCGCAAGCAGGCGCAGACGGTCAAGGAGGAGCTGGTCGCCGAGGCCGAGAAGCTGAAGGACTCCACCGACTGGGCGGTCACCGCCAACCAGCTCAAGGACCTGATGACCCAGTGGAAGGCCGCGCCGCGGGCGTCCAAGGAGGCCGAGCAGAAGCTCTGGGAACGGTTCCGGGCGGCGCAGGACGAGTTCTTCACCCGGCGCAGTGAGGTCTTCTCGGCGCGGGACAACGAGCAGCGCGCCAACCTGGAGCGCAAGCAGGCCCTGCTCGCCGAGGCCGAGGCCCTCGACGTGGACGCCGATCCGAAGGGCGCCCAGGCGAAGCTGCGGGAGATCCAGGCGCAGTGGCACGAGGCCGGCCGGGTGCCGCGGGAGGCCGCCGCCGGGCTGGAGCGCCGGCTGCGCGCCGTCGACGACAAGGTCCGCGAGGTCATGGACTCGGCGTGGCGGCGCACCACCAAGGAGGACAACCCGCTGCTCGCGCAGATGCGGGCGCAGGTCGCGGAGGCCGAGGAGCGGCTGTCCCGGGCGCAGACCGCCGGTGACGCGCGCCGGATCAAGGAGGCGGAGCAGGCGCTGGCCTCCAAGCGGCAGTTCCTTCAGCTGGCCGAGCAGGCAGCCGGCTGAGCCGAGCACTCCGGAAGCCCCGGTCCCCGGCGCGGGACCGGGGCTTCCGCGCGTCCGGCCCCGACCCGCGCCGGCCGGACGGCGCAGGCCGGC
>NZ_JAEVHJ010000290.1:0-8766 GCF_016802855.1 Micromonospora sp. ATA51
TCGCGGCCGCCGCCCCGCTCGGGCGCCGTCTCGCCCGGTTGGTGTCGCCGACATGACCGGGCGCGCGGCACCGGGGCCGGCCGGGGCGGCCGACGTGCCGCTCCGCCCGACCGGGCTGCGATTCGGCTACGGGACCAACGGCTTCGCCAACCACCGGCTGCTCGACGCGCTGGCGGTCATCGCCGACCTCGGCTACCAGGGGGTGGCGCTCACCCTGGACCACGACCACCTGGACCCGTTCGCGCCCGGGCTGGCCCGCCGGGTCGCCGCCGTGCACCGCCGGCTGGCCGCGCTCGGCCTGGCCACGGTGGTCGAGACCGGGGCCCGCTACCTGCTCGACCCGTGGCACAAGCACGCCCCGACGCTGCTGCACGACGACCCGGCCCGGCGGGTCGACTTCCTCCGCCGGGCGGTGCGGATCGGCGCCGACCTGGGCGCCGAGGCGGTCTCGTACTGGGCCGGGGTACGCCCACCGGAGGTCCCGGCGGCCGTCGCGTGGGACCGGCTGGTGGCCGGCTGCGCCACCGTCTGCGCCGAGGCGGAGGCCGCGGGCGTGCCGCTCGGCTTCGAGCCGGAGCCCGGGATGCTGGTCGAGGACATCGCCGGCTGGCGGCGGCTGCGGGCCGCGCTCGACGCGCCACCCGCATTCGGCATCACCCTCGACATCGGACACTGTCGCTGCCTGGAGCCGACGCCGGTGCCGGACTGCGTGGCGGCGGTCGCCGACCACCTGGTCAACGTGCAGATCGACGACATGCGCCGGGGCGTGCACGAGCACCTCGAGTTCGGCGCCGGTGAGATCGATTTCCCGCCGGTGCTGCGCGCCCTCGCCGACGCCGGCTACCGCGGCCTGGTCGCGGTGGAACTGCCCCGGCACTCGCACGCCGCACCGACCGTGGCCGCCGGCTCGATCGAGTTCCTGCACGCCGCCGCCCGGGCGGCCGAGAAGGGCGGCGGCGCACCACGTACCTGAGAGGGGAGACGGCATGACACCCGACCGACTGCGCGCCGCGTTGCGGGGCGTACCCGATCCGCAGTGGCTGGACGCGGCGCTGCGCCGCGTCGCGGCCGAACCCGCGGCGATCGCCCGGCTGTTCCCCGCCGCCGCGCGGCGCTGCGGGCGGGGACCGCTGCGACCCGCCCGGCTGGACCGCCGACGAGGCCGCCCGGGCGCTGCTGCTCACCGCGCTCCCCGCCGACCAGGCGGCGGCCACGGCGGAGACCCTCTACCGGCACGGCGACGCGGCCGAGAAGCGGGCCGTGCTGCGGGCGCTGCCGCTGCTGCCGATCGGCGCGGCCTGCGTACCGCTGCTGCACGACGCCATCCGCACCAACGACACCCGGCTGGTAGCCGCCGCCCTCGGCCCGTACGCCCGGCACCTGGAGCAGTCCGCCTGGCGGCAGGCGGTGCTCAAGTGCGTCTTCACCGGCGTACCGCTGGCGGTGGTGGACGACCTCGACGGGCGCGCGGACGGCGAACTCGGCGCGATGCTGGCCGCGCTGGCGGCCGAGCGGCACGCCGCCGGCCGGGCCATGCCCGCCGACGCCACCGACCTGCTCGACCGGCTCGGCGCCGGCTCGGACCTGACCACCGCCAGGGAGGCGTGATGCGCATCTTCGACCCGCACATCCACATGACGTCACGGACCACCGACGACTACGAGCGGATGGCCGCCGCCGGGGTACGCGCGGTGGTGGAGCCGGCGTTCTGGCTGGGTCAGCCCCGCACCAGCGCCGCCAGCTTCGTCGACTACTTCGACTCGCTGATCGGCTGGGAGCCGTTCCGGGCCGGGCAGTTCGGGGTCCGGCACCACGCCACCGTCGCGCTCAACCCCAAGGAGGCCAACGACCCGCGCTGCCACCCGGTGCTCGACCTGCTCCCGCGCTACCTGGACAAGGACGGCGTGGTGGCGGTCGGTGAGATCGGCTACGACTCGATGACGCCGGCCGAGGACGCCGCGTTCGCCGGCCAGCTCGCCCTGGCCGTCGCCCACGACCTGCCCGCCCTGGTCCACACCCCGCACCGGGACAAGGCGCGGGGCGTCGAGCGGAGCCTCGCGGTGGTCGCCGAGTCGGGCATCGAGCCGGGCCGGGTGCTGGTCGACCACCTCAACGAGGTCACCGTGAAGCTGGTCCGGGACACCGGCTGCTGGCTGGGCTTCTCCATCTACCCCGACACCAAGATGACGCCGCCGCGAATGGTCGAGCTGCTGCGGACGTACGGGACCGAGCGGATGCTGGTGAACTCGGCGGCCGACTGGGGGCGCTCCGACCCGCTGCTGACCCGGGCCACCGGCGAGGCGATGCTGCTCGCCGGCTTCACCGGGGACGACGTCGACCAGGTGCTGTGGCGCAATCCGGTGGAGTTCTACGGCCAGTCCGGCCGGCTCGACCTCAGCGACCTGGCGGCGCCCGGCGTCACCTTCGCCGGCAACTCCATCCTGCGCGGGGGCGAGTGATGCGGCTCCGGCACGCCGACGGCAGCACCGTCCACCTCGGCTACTGCACCAACGTCCACCCCGCGGAGGACCTGGCCGGCATCCTCGCCCAGCTCGACCGCTACGCGGTGCCGGTGCGCCGGGCCCTCGACGCCGACCTGCTCGGACTCGGGCTCTGGCTGGCCGCCCCGGTCGCCGCCGAGCTGGCCGCCGACCCGGCGCTGCGCCGGCGGCTGCGCACCGAGCTGACCGTACGCGGGCTGGAGGTGGTCACCCTCAACGGCTTCCCGTACGCCTCCTTCCAGGCCCCGGTGGTCAAGGGCGCGGTCTACCACCCGGACTGGACCACCGGCGACCGGCTCGCGTACACCCTGGACCTGGCCCGGGTGCTGGCCAACCTGCTCCCCGACGACGCGGCCCGGGGCTCGGTCTCCACCCTGCCGCTGGCCTGGCGGGAGCCGTGGGACGCCGACCGGGCCGACGTCGCCCGGCGCCGGCTCGCCGAGCTGGCGACCGGGCTCGCCGCGGTCGAGCGGGAGACCGGCCGGCCGATCCGGGTCGGTTTCGAACCGGAACCGGGGTGCATTGTGGAGTCCACGGGACAAGCGAGCGCGGTATTGTCAGCCATGGATACCGACCGGCTCGGGATCTGCCTCGATCTGGCGCACCTGGCGTGCGCCTGGGAGGAGCCGGCCGAGGCGCTGGGCCGGCTGGCGTCGGCCGGACTGCCGGTGGTCAAGGTGCAGGTCTCCGCCGCCGTCGAGGCGCGACCCGGGCGGCTCGACCGAGGCGCTGCGCCACTGGGTCGAGCCCCGCTTCCTGCACCAGACCCGCGCCGCCGGCTGCGCGTCCGCCGCCGACCCGGCCGACCCGGCGTACGCGGCCGACGACCTGGACGCCGCCCTCGACGCGCGGCTGCCCGGGCCGTGGCGGGTGCACTACCACGTGCCGCTGCACGCGCCGCCCGAGCCGCCGCTGCGCTCCACCCTGCCGGTGCTGCGGGCCGCCCTGGCCGGGCTGTTCGCCGGCCCGACCGCCGGCTGCGACCACCTCGACGTCGAGACGTACACCTGGGGGGTGCTGCCGGCGGCGCGGCGGCCGCGCACCGACCCGGAGCTGGCCGCCGGGATCGCCGCCGAGCTGGCCTTCGCCCGCGACGAGCTGGTCGCCGTCGGCCTCGCCGCCGCGACTCCGGCCCGGACGGGGGTACGGCGATGAGCCGGCGGCTGGTGGTGCTGGACGTGGTGGGCCTGACCCCGCGCCTGCTCGCGCACATGCCCCGGCTGCGGGCGGTGGCCGAGGCCGGCTTCGCCGCCGAGCTGGGCACCGTGCTGCCCGCCGTGACCTGCTCGGTCCAGTCCACCTTCCTCACCGGCGAGCCGCCCTCCGGGCACGGGATCGTCGGCAACGGCTGGTACTTCCGGGACCTCGGCGAGGTGCTGCTGTGGCGGCAGCACCACGCGCTGGTCGGCGGGGAGAAGCTCTGGCAGGCGGCCCGCCGGGTCGAGCCCGGCTACACGGTGGCGAACGTCTGCTGGTGGTACGCGATGGGCGCCGACGTGGACTGGACGGTCACCCCGCGCCCGGTCTACCACGCCGACGGCCGCAAGGAGCCGGACTGCTGGACCGATCCGCCGGAGCTGCACGACGTCCTCACCGAGGCGCTCGGCACGTTCCCGCTGTTCACCTACTGGGGGCCGGGCGCCGGGCTGCCGTCGTCCCGGTGGATCTGCCGGGCCGCCGAGCGGATCCTGGCCGACCAGGCGCCCGACCTGACCCTGGTCTACGTGCCGCACCTGGACTACGACCTGCAACGCTTCGGCCCGAACTCGCCGCGGGCCGCCGCGGCGGCGGCCGAGCTGGACGCGGTGCTCGCCCCGCTGCTCGACGCCGCCCGGGTGAAGGCCGCCACGGTGGTGGCGCTGTCGGAGTACGGCATCACCGACGTGTCCCGGCCGGTGGACGTCAACCGGCTGCTGCGCGCCGAGGGACTGCTGCGGGTCTACACCCAGGCCGGCATGGAGTACCTCGACCCGTGGACGTCCCGGGCCTTCGCGGTCGCCGACCATCAGGTGGCGCACGTCTACGTCAAGGACCCGGCCGACGTGCCGGCGGTGGCGAAGCTCTGCGCCGGGCTGCCGGGGGTGGCCGAGGTGCTCGACGCAGACGGCCAGGCCGGGTACGGGCTGGACCACGACCGCTCCGGCGAACTGGTGCTGGTGGCCGAGCCGGACGCCTGGTTCACCTACTACTACTGGCTCGACGAGGCCCGCGCCCCCGACTTCGCCCGGCTGGTCGAGATCCACCGCAAGCCCGGGTACGACCCGGCTGAACTCTTCTTCGACCCCGCGGCGCCGGGCGCGGCGAAGCGTCGGGCCGCGGTGGCGCTGGCCCGTAAGAAGCTCGGCCTGCGCTACCTGATGAGCGTGGTCGGGCTGGACGCCGGCGCTCGGGCGGTCCGTGGCTCGCACGGCCGGCTGCCGCCGACCCGGCGGACGGGCCGGTGCTGCTCTGCTCGGACCCGTCCGCGCCCGCGACCGGCTGGCCGCGACCGACGTGAAGGCGCTGCTGCTCCAGCTCGCCGGACTGGCCCGGGAGGCGCCATGACCATAACCGTCGTACCGACGACCCGGCCCTGCTGCGGGCGCGTTTCGACGCGGAACTCGCGGCGTTCCTGCAGCGGCGGGGGCCGGGTCGGTCGGACGGCGTTCCGGGGGCCGTCCACGCCGCCCTGCGCCGGTTCGTCCTGGCCGGTGGCAAGCGGCTGCGGCCCCTGTTCTGCTACTGGGGCTGGCGCGGTTTCGGCGGGGCGGACGGGCCACCGATCGTCGGCGCGGCGGCGGCGCTGGAGCTGTTCCACGCCTTCGCGCTGATCCACGACGACATCCTGGACGGCAGCGACCGCCGGCGCGGCCAGCCCACGGTGCACCGGCACTTCGCCGACCTGCACGCCCGGTCGGGCTGGCGGGGCGACCCCGAGGCGTACGGGCGGGGCGCCGCCCTGCTCTGCGGGAACCTCTGCATCGCCTGGTCGCAGGAGATGTTCCACGGCTGCGGCCTGGGCGCCGAGCAGCTCCGCCGGGGGTACGCGGTCTTCGCGCTGATGCGCGCCGAGGTGATCGCGGGGGAGTACCTCGACCTGGTCTCGGCCGTCGGGGACGGCTCGGTGGCGACCGCGTTGACCGTGATCCGGATGAAGACCGCCCGGTACACGGTGACCCGGCCGTTGCAGATCGGGGCCGCCCTGGCCGGCGCGGACCCGGCCGCGGTGGCCGCCCTGGCCGAGTTCGGCGACCCGCTCGGCGACGCCTTCCAGCTCCGCGACGACCTGCTCGGGGTCTTCGGCGACCCGGCGGTCACCGGCAAGTCCACCATGGACGACCTGCGCGAGGGCAAGCCCACGGTGCTGATGGCGTTGACCCGGGCCGCCACCGACCCGGCCGGGTCCGCCCGGCTGCGGGCCCTCTTCGGCAACCCGGCGTTGGACGCGGCCGGCGCCGCCGAGCTGCGCGAGCTCATCGAGGCCACCGGGGCCCGGGAGCAGGTGGAGCGGATGATCCGGGTACGCGCGGAGCAGGCGCGGGCCGCGCTGGACCGGCAGTCCCTGGCGGAGCCGGCGCTGTCGGCGCTCGCGGACCTGGCGGCCCGCGCGGTGTACCGCCGACACTGACCGGCAGTTGGTTGCGCGGACCAGCGCGGCGGGCTGTGACGTGGTGCTGCGCGCGGCGCCCCGCTTTCCCCGCGACCGCTGCCGGAACCTGCCAGCCCCCGGCTGACCTGCGCCACCTCCGACCCGCCGGGCCGGCGACGCGCCGCCCCGACTTCGGACGCGCGCGGCCCCGCCCGGCCGGCTGCCGTACCTTGGGCCGCATGGGACGCCTCGCCCAGTGGCGCCGGATCGTCCGGGCGCACCCGACGCTCGCCGGCGCGCTGCTGGCCACGGTGCTGTTCGTGGTCAGCCTGCTGGTGCTCACCCGCGACGTGCCGTGGCTGGGCCGGGCCGTCGTGGTGCTGCTGCTCTGGTTCGGCGTCGCGGCCGCCCTCGGCGTGGAGGTGCGCCGCCGGCGGGCGTACGGGAGACCGCACGACGTGGCGGCCCACCATCTCACACCGGTCAGGACCCCCGTGCCCGCCGAGCCGGCGCCCAGCCTCAACCGGCTCGACGCCCTGATGGAGGGGCTCGGCGCCGGCAGTCGGTGCGCTGGACCGTCGGCGGGCAGCCCCGGCCGCTGCCCGACGGCGTCGACGTGGCGGCGTACCGGATCATCCAGGAGTCGCTGACCAACGCGCACGAGCACGCCCCGGGTGGGGCCGTCGCCGTCCGCCTGCGCTACGACCCCGAGGGCGTCACCATCGAGGTACGCGACGACGGCCCGCCCCGCCCGGAGGTGGTCGGCATGCGCGAGCGGGCCGAGAGCGTCGGTGGTGTCTTCTCCGCCGGGCCGCGTCCGGGCGGCGGCTGGCTGGTCCGGGCCGAGTTGCCCGCCCCCGAGGAGGAGGCCGGATGAGGGTTCGGTTGCCGGTGGTGCCGGGCCTTCCCCGACGGTCCCCGCCGACCTAGAGTGAGGGCGGCGACCGCGAGGTGGCCGGTGACCCGACGGGAGGCGCAACCCGTCGGGCCCAGGTGCGAACGCGCCCACCGGCCTTCAGTCGGGGCCGCCCGCACCCGGTCGCCCTCGCCCCGGTCCGCTACGGAATCCCCCATGACGACAGGGGAGAAGGACAATGGCGCGACCCATCACGCTCTTCACCGGCCAGTGGGCCGACCTTCCGTTCGACGAGGTCTGCCGGCTCGCCGCCGAATGGGGTTACGACGGCCTGGAGATCGCCTGCTGGGGTGACCACTTCGAGGTCGACAAGGCCCTCGCCGACGAGTCGTACGTCGACCGGAAGCGGGCCACCCTCGCCAAGCACAACCTTCAGGTCTTCGCCATCTCCAACCACCTGGTCGGTCAGGCGGTCTGCGACCACCCGATCGACGAGCGGCACCGGGACATCCTGCCCGCCCGGATCTGGGGCGACGGCGAGCCCGAGGGGGTCCGCCGGCGCGCCGCCGAGGAGATGCAGGCCACCGCCCGGGCGGCGGCGAAGCTGGGCGTCAAGACGGTGGTCGGCTTCACCGGCTCGTCGATCTGGCACACCCTGGCGATGTTCCCGCCGGTGCCCCCGGCGATGATCGAACGCGGTTACCAGGACTTCGCCGACCGGTGGAACCCGATCCTGGACGTCTTCGACGAGGTGGGGGTCCGCTTCGCCCACGAGGTGCACCCCAGCGAGATCGCGTACGACTACTGGACCACCAAGCGGGCCCTGGAGGCGATCGGCCACCGCCCGGCGTTCGGGCTGAACTGGGATCCGTCGCACTTCGTCTGGCAGGAGCTGGACCCGGTCAACTTCATCTTCGACTTCGCCGACCGGATCTACCACGTGGACTGCAAGGACGCGAAGGTCCGCACCGGCGACGGCCGGCGCGGCCGGCTCTCCTCCCACCTGCCCTGGGCGGATCTGCGCCGGGGCTGGGACTTCGTCTCCACCGGCCACGGGGACGTGCCCTGGGAGGACTGCTTCCGGGCGCTGAACGCGATCGGGTACACCGGCCCGATCTCCATCGAGTGGGAGGACGCCGGCATGGACCGGCTGGTCGGCGCGCCCGAGGCGCTCCAGTTCGTCCGCCGGCTCGCCTTCGACGCCCCGGCGGCCGCCTTCGACGCCGCGTTCAGCAGCAACCGCGACTGACCCGCGCCGCCCGGGGCCGGCCGCGTCGGCCCCGGGCGGGCGAGCATTTCAGTCGTGTCGCCGGAGCCGGCACGGGCGTGGCGCGGCTGTCGGCAGATGCCCCGTCGGGGGCTACGAAGCTGATGACGTAAACGATTCACTGTGGGCTCGCCGGCCAACGACGAACCGCCGCCTGGCGGGATGGGCCTGCCCGGCACGGTGATTCACTTGCGTTATCAGCTTCATAGCGTCTGCGCCGGAGGGTGATCCCCGACGGCGGCCGGCCCCCGCTGCCCGGACATGAGCGCGGCCGGACCGAGCCGCGCAGCCCCGCCCCACCCCGGGTCAGCGGGCCGCGAAGACCTGGTCGCTGATCAGGCGGGCCGCGCCGACCAGGGCGGCCCGGTCGTCCAGGTCGGACAGGACGATCGGCATGCTGCCGGTGGCGAGCGGCGTGGAGCGCCGGTAGACCACTCCGCGGATCTCGGCGAGCAGCACGGGCCCGATGCCGGGGGCCGCCCCACCGATGATCACGATGGCCGGGTTGAAGAAGCTGACCAGGCCGACCAGCACCTGCCCCAGCCGGCGGGCGCCGTCGCGCACCAGGGTCTGC
>NZ_JAEVHJ010000291.1:0-8717 GCF_016802855.1 Micromonospora sp. ATA51
GCTGCCACCGCCGCAGGAGCTGCTGCCGCCTCCGCCGCAGGAGCTGCCCCCGCTGAACGAGCTGCCGGAGCCGGAGAGCGCCTGACGCTGGATCTCGGCCTGCTCGGCGAAGCCCGGGTCCATCGTCCAGATGGTGGCGGTGCCGAAGAGCGCGACGGCCAGCGCCGCGTCGGACGGGCCGTAGGTGGCGTACGCGGGCGCCGACGCGGGCGCCAGGTAGGTGTGCCGGCGGCGCAGCTCGCGTACCGCCCGGTCGGCGGCGCGGGTCCGCCAGGGCACCCGGCTGAGCAGCACGAAGGCGACGAAGACCGGGACCAGGGTGAGCATCAGGAAGCCGGCCGGGCGACCGTTCGACAGCCCCACGAAGAGCCGGATTCCGCCGAGCACCAGCAGGGCGGCCAGCAGCATCGGGCCACGCCGGACGGCGGCTCGCCGGGCCGGGGCGAGCGCCAGCCCGCGTTCCTGGAGGCCGTCCCGGAGCTGTTCGAGCGCCCGGACCACCCACTCGTCGCGGCGCAGCTCCCGGGCGTGGACGTGCCTGCCGGCCGCGTTGTAGATCGCCTGGTCCAGCGGGGTGACCCCGGCGGGCATCGAGGCGCCGGTGGTGAGCCGCCGGTCGGGCCGGACGCCCACCACGCCACTGCGCCGCAGCCCGCCGAGCGCCGTCCAGACCGCGAGCTGGTCACCTCCGTTGAGGTACGCGACCTGCTGCGGTCCGAGCTGCCCGTGGTCGCCGGTGGGCGTACCGGCCAGGGCGCGGAAGCGGTGGACCAGGGTGCCGACGAGCACCACGGCCACGGCCAGGAGGTACCAGCGCAGGAATACCGGGCCGGGGATGCCCCAGGTGTCGCCCGGTGCGGCGAGAACGATCATGCTCTGCTCCTGTCGCGCGAGGGGGATCGCGGCCCCATTGTGGAGCAGACCCGCCAGGGGTGATCCGGCCCGCGGGCCGAGTTACCGGACCGAGATCCGGCGCCGTGGGGCGCACCCGGGCGGTCAGCGGCGGCGCACCGCCTCCTCGACCAGGTCGAGCACCGGCCCCAGGTCCCCGGCCGGCCGGCCCATCGCCAGGTGCAGCACCAGCCCGTCGTACGCCAGCTCCAGGAACTGGGCCAGCACGTCGATCGGCACGTCCTCGCGGAGCACCCCGGCCTCCCGCTGGCGGACCAGCCGTTCCCGGGTGGCCTCGGCGATCGCCGCCGACCGTTCCGCCCAGCGCCGGGCGAAGGCCGGGTCGGTGCGCAGCCGCCGGGAGACCTCCAGCTGGCTACCCAGCCAGCCGGTGGTGTCCGGGGAGACCGCCCGGGCGAGCAGGTCCCGCATGACCTGCACGAGGCCGTTGCGGGCCACCGTCTCCACCATCGCGGCGGCGTCGTCCTCGGCGACCGCCAGGAAGAGCGAGTCCTTGTCCCGGAAGTGGTGGAAGATCGCGCCCCGGGACAGCCCGGTGGCCTCCTCCAGGCGGCGCACGGTGGCGCCCTCGTAGCCGTGCCGGGCGAAACACGCCCGCGCGGCACCGAGGATCTCCTGCCGGCGCGCGTCGAGCTGATCCTGACTTACTCTGGGCACGGAACGATCGTGTCAGGTGCCCACGGTCGATGCAAACCGTACGTACGGCTTGGGAGCGGGAAGGGTCGAGCCGGACCACCCGGTCTACGATCGCCCGGTGACCCAGGCCACCCCACTCCCCGAGCACCCGCTGACCGTGGCGGCCGTCCAGGCCGAGCCGGTCCCCGGCGACGTCGCCGGCAACGCCACCACCGCCGCCCGGTTGGTCGGCCGGGCCGCCGACGCCCGGATCGTCGTACTGCCGGAGCTGTTCCTGCCGGCGTACCACCCGCCGACCCTGGCCGCCGACCCGGCCGGCACCGACGTGGCGGCCGGCGCGGACGGTCTGGTCGACGACCCGCGGCTCGACCCGCTGCGAGCCGCCGCCTGGGACGGCGGCGCCACCGTGGTGGTGGGCGCGGCCGTCCGGCACCCCGACGGGCGGCGGACCATCTCCTCGCTGGTCGTCGACGCCGCCGGGGTCGCCCGCTCGGCGTACGACAAGCAGCAGCTCTGGGGCGGCGAGCGGGACCTGTTCGACGCGGGCCGGCGCGGCGCCACCCTGCTGGTCGACGGCTGGCGGCTCGGCCTCGGCATCTGCTACGACGGCTGCTTCCCCGAGCACGGCCGGGCCGCCGCCGCCGACGGCGCGCACGGCTACCTGTGCCCGAGCGGCTACCTGGCCGGCTCGGCGCACCGGCGCGACCTTTACTACGCCGCCCGCGCCCTGGACAACACCATGTACGTGGTCTTCGCCAACGCCGTCGGCGGCGCCGACCCGTGGCGGTTCAACGGCGGCGCGGCGGTGTACGACCCGGAGGGCCGCCCGCTCGCCCGCGGCGCGACGCCGGGGAGGACGTGTTGGTCGCGACCCTCGACCCCGGGGCGCTGGCGGCCACCCGGGCGGCGCACACCATGCTCGCCGACCGGCCTGCCGACCAGGGGCTCCCCCGAACGGTGCTGGCCGGCTGACCGAAGCCGTGGGGGTGCAGGCCCTGTCGGCGGTGCACCTTGGTCCCGTAGGGTGCGCGAGTGCCGCTGCTCCTGCTGGACCTGGACAACACCCTGCTCGACCGGACCGGGGCGTTCCGTGCCTGGGGAGAGCGCTTCCTGGACAGCGTCGGCGCGCCGGGCACGGACATCGAATGGCTGCTCTCGGTGGACGCCGACGGGCTGACCGACCGGTGGGACGTCGCGGACGCCATCCGGGACCGGTACGGGTTGCGCATCCCCTCCATCGATCTGGTCGACGAGCTGCACGACGGGGTGGTGGCGAACACCCGGCTGGATCCCCTGGTCGCCTGCGCGCTGCGGATAGCCGACGACGCGGGCTGGGTGCCGGTGGTGGTCAGCAACGGCGCGGTGCGGCAGCAGGACGCGATGATCCGGCGGACGGGTCTGGATCGGTACGTGGCCGACTGGGTGATCTCCGAGGAGGCCGGGGTCAGCAAGCCCAGCCCGAGGATCTTCGCGCTGGCCGCCCAGCGCGCCCGGATGCCGCTGCGGGGCGCCTGGGTGGTCGGGGACAGCCCGGAGGCGGACATCGGCGGGGCGGCCGCCGTGGGCCTGCCCAGCGTCTGGCTGCACCGCGGCCGGACCTGGTCGGACAGCCGGTTCGCGCCCACCCGCACGGTGGACGGGCTGATCGCCGCGGTGGCCACCGTGCTCGCCGGCTGAGCCGGCGCGCGTCCCCGCCCGGGCCCGGTTTATTCGGTTGACCCCGCGGCGGCCCGCGGTGAGCATGGGTCCCGCGCGCAGGCGCAGCCGCGCGGTGCCCGGTCGAGGAGAGGAGGTCGGTCATGGCCGTCTTTGCAGGGTCGTTCCACCTGCCTCCATCAGCCTCGATCAAGGGATCACCGAACCCGTGCGTGAACACGACCTCCCGGCGCGCGAGCGCCGTGGCCGCGGCAAGAGCCGCTTCGACGACGACGAACCGCATTTCCTGAAGCACGGCCGGCACGCCGAGCCGGCCCTCACCGAGCCCGACGACGAGCCCGACCCCGAGGACCCCTGGTCCTCCTGGGACGGGGCCGTGCACGGCCCGGAACCGCACCCCGAGTGGCTGGTCACCGAGCTGGCCGCGCGGGACACCGAACTCGGCGTGCTCAAGACCGGCAAGGAGGCGGACGTCCACCTGGTCCGCCGGGCCGTGCCGGAGACCGGCCGGTCCTGCCTGTTGGCGGCGAAACGCTACCGGGACGCCCAGCACCGGCTCTTCCACCGGGACGCCGGCTACCTGGAGGGGCGGCGGGTCCGCCGGTCCCGGGAGAACCGGGCGATGGCCGGGCGGACCGCGTTCGGCCGGCAGATGATCGCCGGGCAATGGGCGGCGGCCGAGTTCACGGCGCTGTCCCGGCTCTGGGAGATCGGCGCGGAGTCCGGGCGGATCGCCGTGCCGTACCCGGTGCAGCTGCTGGGCACCGAGCTGATGCTGGAGTTCGTGGGGGACGCCGACGAGGGGCAGGCCGCGCCGCGGCTGGCCCAGCTCCGGCCCGAACCGGACGAGCTGCGCGACCTGTGGGAGCAACTGGTCGACGCCCTGGTGGTGCTCGCCCGCGCCGGGTACGCGCACGGCGACCTGTCCCCGTACAACCTGCTGGTGCACCGGGGGCGGCTGGTCATGATCGACCTGCCGCAGGTGGTCGACGTGGTGGCCAACCCGCAGGGGCCCGAGTTCCTCGCCCGGGACGTCCGGGTGGTCGGCGCGTGGTTCGCCGCGCGCGGACTGCCCGCCCCGGACACCGACCCGGCCGCGCTGACCGGGCTGCTGCTGCGCGAGGCGGGCATCGGCTGAGCGGACCGGTCCGGGCGGGTGACCACCCGCCCGGGACCCGGGTTCACTGGAGGTAGCGCTCCACCTCCGGCACCGGGCGCTCGCCCTGGGCTTCCGGGTCGCCGTGTGCCTGCCGGGCCGCGCGGCGGCGGCGCAGCAGGTCCCAGCACTGGTCGAGGGATTCCTCCAGCGCCCGCAGCCGTTCCCTGGCCTCGTCATCGGTGCCGGCCTCGTGCTCCTGCGCGGCCGAGCGCAGCCGGTGCTCCTCGTCGACCAGTTCGGAGATCCGGTTCAGGATGGTCATGTCGTCCATGCCCCTGAGCCTGGCACAGGCCGCCCGGGCACGCCCACGTTCTGTTCGGCGTCGGCCCCGACGGCCGGAGCAGCGGCACGCAGGGCGGCGCCCGGCGGGGTAGGGTGCCACCCGATGATCTTCGTGCCGCGCCCGTTCCGTCCGGCCGACGCACCGGCCGTCGCCGCGCTGCTGCGGGCCGCCAACCCGCACGTCCTGGTCAGCCCGGAGCTGATCGCCTGGCAGGCCACCGCCAACCCGCCCGCGGAGCGGTACGCCCTGCTGGTCTCCGAGTCGACCGGGGAGGTGGTCGGCGTCGCGCGTACCGGCTTGCTGCACGAGAGCGCCGAGCCGGGCCTGGGCTTCGCCGACGTGACCGTGCACCCGGGGCGGCGCGGCGGCGGCGTCGGGTCCGCCCTGCTCGCCGCGGCCGAGGAGCGGCTCGTCGGACTGGGCGCGCGGACGGCGTACGCCAAGGTGGCCGACGATCCGTCGTCGCTCGGCTTCGCCGAGCGGCGCGGCTACCGGCGCGGTCGGCGGGCCCTGTTCCTCCGCCTGGAGCTGGCCACCGCGGCGCTGCCCGACCTGCCGGTGCCGCCCGGGGTGATCCTGGCCTCGGCGGCCGACCTGGCCGATCCGCGCCCGCTGTACGAGGCGGACCTGGACGCCGCCCGGGACGAGCCCGGCGACGTGGGCATGGACGCGATCAGCTATCCCGACTGGCTGGCCGCCTACTGGGACCGTCCGGACCTGGATCGGGCGCTGACCCGGTTGGCCATGGTGGACGATGCGGTCGCGGCGTTCAGTCTCGCCCTGACCGACGGCCGGCGCGGTTACCAGTCCGGGATGACCGGCACCCGGCCCGCCCACCGCCGGAGCGGCCTGGCCGGGCTGGTCAAGGTCGCCGCGCTGCGCGGGGCCCGACGCACCGGCTTCCGGTACGCGCTCACGACCAACGACGCCGGCAACGACGCGATGCTGGCGCTCAACCACCGGCTCGGCTACCGGACGGTCGGCGGCGAGTGGCGCTACCTGCGGAACCTTTGCGGCTGAGCACTTCCCTCACCGGTCCATTGTCGACAACGGGAATGTTGTTGTGTGAGATATTTTCTTCTCCGTCTTCTGATCCGCGGTTCCGGGTGGCATGCTCGGCGACAACATCACGGGTCATGACGGCGCCGCGACGCTGAGTTGACCCAGGGGGGAGTGCACCACGTGGACGAGTCGCATCCGGAGCCCGGAACGACCGGGCAACTTCGTACCGTTCCCCTTCGTCGGATCGTCCCGGGCCTGCTCCGCGATCCCGCCCGGGCGCTGATCGACGCCGGCAACCAGACCGGGGGAGCGGTCGTCCGCCTCAACCTCGGCTCGTTCCGCCCCTACCTGGTCACCCACCCCCGGCACGTGCAGCACGTTCTGCGCGACCGCGCGGAGAACTACGAACGGGCCGGCGACGGGCTGTTCTGGCGGCCGGTCAAGCGGCTGTTCGGCGAGGGAATCCTCGGCGAGGGCCAGATCTGGTCGGCCAGCCGCAGGATGCTCCAGCCGATGTTCACCGCCAAGCGGGTGGAGGCGTTGATCGACGGGATGGCGGAGGCCATCGGCGACGCCGTCGACGAGCTGGGCGAGCCGTCCCGAGCGGGGCGGACCGTCGACATCGGCGTCGAGCAGGCCCGGATCGTGAGCCGCGCGATCATGCGGGTGCTCTTCGCCGACAAGATCTCCGTGCCGGACGCGATGCGGGTGATCGACGCGCAGGACGTCATCGCCACCGCGGTGATCCCCCGGATCATCGTGCCGTTCGCCCCGCTCTCCCTGCCGATGCCGGGCGACCGTCCGTTCCGCCGCGCGGTGCGGATCGTGGACGACGTGCTGGTGCCCATCGTAAGGGCCACCCGGACGGCGGCCGACGACGGCGACGACATCATCTCCACGCTGTGGCGGGCCCGGACCGAGGACGGCCGGCCGCTCGACGAGCGGCAGGTCCGCAACGACACCGTGGCGATGTTCGCGGCGACCACGGAGACCACCATCAACGTGCTCACCTGGCTCTGGCCCCACCTGGACCAGCACCCCGACGTCGCCGACCGGCTCTATGCCGAGGTCGACCGGGTGGTGGGCGGCGAACCGGTCCGTCGCGAGCACCTGCGCGACCTGACCTACACCAGGATGGTCCTCGACGAGTTGCTGCGGCTGTACCCGATCGGCTGGATCATCCCGCGCCGCGCGGTCGCCGCGGACGTCATCGACGGCGTGCCGATCGAGGCCGGCGCCACCATGGTGGCGAGCCCGTTGATCACCCAGCGGATGGCCCAGTTCTGGGAGCGGCCGGAGGAGTTCGACCCGGAACGGTTCCGGCCGGAGGCGATTCGCACCCGCCACCGGTACGCCCACTTCCCCTTCGGCGGCGGTCCGCACCAGTGCCTCGGGATGTACCTGTTCTACCTCGAGGCGCAGCTCATCATCGCCACCATGTTGAGCCGGTACCGATTCAGGTTGCGCCGCCCGGGCGTGCCCGGCCTGCGGTTGGCCGCGCGCTCCGGCCGCGCGAACGGGTCGAGCTGACCCTGCTGGGCGCCCGGAACGCCGACTGAGAGGGAACGACCACAGTGGATGCACAGAGCGGCCGGCTCGCTTCGGCCGCGGAACAGGGGCGGATCTGCGCGCTCGCGGCCCGGGGGCAGCGGGACCTGCAGCGCCGGGTCGCCGCCCAGCCCGACCTCTTTCCCGGCGAGCCCTTCGACGCGGCCCTGCTCAGCAGCATCTCGCTGGCCATGGCGTTCAGCGCGCCGTGGTGCACCGCCGAGGAGCTGGGTATCACCGGTCGCGCGGTCCTCTGGGGCTTCGCCGTCGACTGGCAGGTCGACCACCTGGCCACGTCCCGGTCGGAGATCGACCGGATCACGAAGGCGTGCCTGACCGTGGCCGACGGCGCCGCGGCCGAGGACCCGCTGGGTCGCTTCCTCGCCGAACTGCGCGACGACCTCGCCGCCACCCCGGGCTTCGCCGGGCTGCGCGGGCTGTGGCGGGAGGAGATCGACCGCACCCTGACCGCCATGGGCCGCGAGTGGGACTGGAAGACCGCGGTGAAGGACGGGACGGGTCCACCCACCCTGACCGAGTACCTGGACAACGCCGACAATCTGGCGGCCACGGTGGTCAACGTCGCCCACTGGATCCACACCGGAACCCCCGAGACACACCGCCGGCTGCCCCGACTCGTGACCGTGAGCGACGAGGTGCAACGGGCCCTGCGGTTGGTCAACGACCTGGCCACCTATCAGCGCGACCTCGAATGGGGGGACCTCAACGCGATCATGCTGGTGGACGACCGTACGGAGATCGAACGGCGGACGGCGGCGCAGATCGACCACTGTCGGCACCTGCTGGCCGAGCTGGCGGCCGACTGCCCCCGGGAGGCCGACTACCTCACCCGGCAGCTCGGCTTCACCAGCGGCTTCTACCGCCTCACCGACTTCTGGGGAACCCGGTGAGCGTCGTCGCCGACCGCCGGGCGGCCGCCCACCCGGGCGGTGGCGGAGCGCCGCCCGGCGACGGGCACTCCGGTCGGGTCCGGGACCTGATCGCGGCGATGGCGCGCAACCCGTCCGGGGAGACTTCCGCCTCGGTCTACGAGACCGCCCGCCTGGTCGCCCTCGCGCCCTGGCTGCCCGGCCACGACGTGCGGATCGACTGGCTGCTCGACCGGCAGCGGGCCGACGGTGGCTGGGGCGGCCCGGACGGCTACGCCCTGGTGCCGAGCCTGAGCGCCACCGAGGCGCTGTTGACGGTGCTCCGGCGCTGCGACCACGGGCCGGGGCCGGCCACGGCACTGGTCCGCGCCGCGGACCGGGGCCTGCGCTTCGTGGCCGGTCACCTCGGCGACCCGGCCGCGCCGGCACTGCCCGACCTGCCGGCCACCGATCTGATCGTGCCGGCGCTGGTCGAGTCGATCGACGGGCAGCTGAGCCGCCCGGAGGGTCCTCCGACCGGTCTCCAGGGGTGGCGGGACCGGCCCCGGCTGCCCCTCCCGGCCGGCCTGGACTCCGGCCGCCTGGACCGGGTACGCGGCCTGCTGGGCGCCGGCCGAGCGGTCCCCGAGAA
>NZ_JAEVHJ010000292.1:0-8716 GCF_016802855.1 Micromonospora sp. ATA51
GGGCCTCCTTCGTCGTGGTACGTCGTGACAACCCCAGGGAAACCCCTGACCAGGGTGACTGTCACGAGGAGCGGAGGCCCCGCTCCTTCATCGCATCAATTGCTCAGGCGAACTGGCTGGGGGACAAATCATCTGGCCGTGGTCGGGAGGCCGGTTCAACGGCGTAGCCGGCGGGAGCAGGGGCCGTCGTGGTCGGCGCGGAGGAGGCAGCGCCGGCCGCCGGGCATCAGCAGGTCGCAGAAGACCCGATGCCGTACGTTCTGGTCGTCCTCGGCGGAGACGGTGGTCTCCCCCGGGTCGGTCTGCGGCAGGACCAGCAGCCAGCGGCCGACCACCCGGGCCAGGCGCTGCGCGCCGGGCAGGTCGTTCGCGACGATCGGCAGGTGGATGACGTACCGCTGGGTCACCGCTCGTTTCCCCGGGCGTCACCGGCGCGGGCCTGGTCGGACTGCCAGCGGCGCAGCGCGTCCTTGATGGCGGCGGTCTCCCGGCGGCTGGCGGCCAGGGCCGCGTAGACGGCGGCCATGTCGCCGGCGACCCGGTCGAGGAAGGCGTAGACGTCGTCGGGCGCCAGGCCGCGGCGTCCGAGCCCGGCCGGCTTGAAGCGGCGCTCGCGCACCTGCCACGGCAGCAGACTGGTGTACGCGCCGGAGCGGTAGGTCGCTGCGCTCCCCCACGTCGGCCGCTGGTTGCGGACGCTCATTCGCTGCCTGCCTCTCTTGTCGTGATTGGAAGGGGTGGGCCACCCGCCCTCCCCGCACGGGCGGACCCACCCCGCCCTGCCACCGCAGCTTCGATCAGCGGTACGGCACCAGGGCTGCTCATGGACTGTGCTCGTCGGTCCTGGTAGCTACCGTCGGCGCCGCACCGAGCCGCGTCCTTGTAGTCAGCATGTGACAGTGCGAAGTGGAAGCGCAACGTTCCACGGAAGAATTCTTGCCAGAAGTGTTGACTTCTTTTACCGAAACCTGTACGAGTTGCAGTGCGGCGTCACGCAGTGTTGCAGGACGGAATCAGGGAGTGTTCGGATGGCAGAGGACATCGGATCGACCGTGCCGCGCCGGCAGCTCGGCCGGCTGCTGCGCCAGTTCCGCACCGAGGCCGGCGTGACGCTCGACACCGCCGCCGAGGCGCTCGAATACAGCCGGCAGAAGATCTGGCGCATCGAGTGCGGTCTGGGCGCGGTCCGGCTGCTCGACGTCAAGGCGATGTGCGAGCTGTACAACGTCTCGGCGGAGATGACCGAGGCGATGCGCGGGCTGGCCGCGGAGACGAAGTCGAAGGGCTGGTGGCATGCGTACGGGGACGCGGTGCCGAGCTGGTTCGAGCTGTACGTCGGCCTGGAATCCGCCGCCGCCTCCCTTCGCCAGTATCAGGAGACCGTCATCCCCGGGCTGCTGCAAACCCGGGAGTACATCCAGGCGCTGGCGCGCATCGACCAGCCGTCGGCGAACGATGAGGAGCGGGAGCACTCCGTGCAGGTGCGCCTGCAGCGACAGAACCTGCTGACCCGTCGGTTGCCGCAACCGCCCCGCTTGGACGCGGTCATCTCCGAGGCCGTGCTGCGACGGCGAGTCGGCGGACAGACCATCATGATCGGGCAGCTCAACGGGCTCCTCGAAGCGTCCGAGCGAGCCAACGTCTCAGTGCGGGTGGTACCGCTCGCCGCCGGGCCGCACATCGGGGCCGTCGCCGGCTCGTTCGTCATCCTGGGATTTCCCGCCACCAAGGGCGGCCGCGCCGCCCCTGAGCCTTCGGTCGTCTACAGCGAGTCGCTCACCGGTGCGCTCTACCTCGACAAGCCTGCCGAGCTGCGGGCCTACGAGGAGGCATTTGCGAGTGCGGCTCAACTGGCGCAAGGTGAGGCAGAATCGAGGGACACGATCAAGAAGATCATCGGGGAGATGCGGCATGACTGACCTCACCGGAGCTATCTGGCGCAAGAGCACCCGCAGCGGCGGCAACGGCGGCGAGTGCGTCGAGGTCGCCACCAACCTCCCCGGAATCGTCGCCGTCCGCGACTCCAAGGACACCACGGGACCGATGCTCACCTTCACCCCGCAGGCGTGGGCCGGCTTCATCACGGCCGCCAAGCGCGAGGGTCTCGTCAGTTGAAGTTCAGCTTCGACGTCGGTATCCAGGAGCGACACCAGGTGACGTTCTCCTTCGACCAGTTCTGGGGCGGATTGTCGATCACGGTCGACGGAAGGGCATGCTGCGCCAGCAGGAGGTGAGTCTGCCTGCCGCCGGCCGTGGTTACGCGGGACGTGTTCGCCGAGTCACACCACGATGCCGCCGCCGTCGATCGTCAATCGCGTCGGGTTGCTGCCCGGGCATCTCGCTGCGGTTCCGATGGACCGGCTGCTGAAGCAGGAGCGAGTGCACCCGCGCTCGCCGGGGTCCCGGACAGCGCTCCCCGTCGCCGTACCGGACACGCGCCGGCTCTCGCGGGCCGTCGTGGTCGGCGCGGAGCCGGCCGCTCGCCAGCAGCAGGTCGCAGAAGACCGGGCGTTGCCGGGTCTGGTGCCCCTTACCGGTACGCGCTATTTTGGACTGCCCGGGCGATCGATATCACGAAAGAGAGTTCTTCGTGGCACTCGATAGTAGACCTTTTCGCCCTTAGGAGTCATCACCAGTAGCTCCATCCATTCCTGATCCACTATGCGCGCCTCTTCGAACCAAGGTTCTTCCGCATGCTCCACCACATCGCTGCGCCCAACCATACTCATAACAGCACTCCTCGCTATCCTCGGACGTCTTCCAGTCCTTTTCGCTGCAGCGGCACGCTTCCATCTGCCGCCTGCCTTATCCGAAAGCGCTGGATCGCGAGATCCAACGCTTGCGCAAACGCGGCGCCGAGAGGAACGTCATAGGTTTCGTTGAAGACTCCCACTGCCAAAGTGTCGACACACAGAAATCCAACGATCTCCCGATGAGCGTTGCCATGGGAGTTCGCGCTTTTCGACCGGCCAATCGGCCAGACGATAGTCGCTACATAGTCGAACTTCCGCTCCTCAATGGTCCGTTCATCCCAATGCGAGTTCTGATAGCCCTTCGCCAACTGGGCCACCAGGTCGTTAGAGAAGAAGTAGGGAGCGTTCCCTGTGAAGATCTGACGGAAATCGGTGTTGTTTCCGATGCGGTCTCGATCCGCAGGCTTCGCATCCTCTAAGTCAACGCTCCGACCCACTGTTACAACTTGGATGTCATGACTGGCGATATCCGTCGATCCTGCTGTAATAATCTTGACCGAGGCCCGACACGGGGCGTCAGTAATGAGACTGAAGGTCTCGGCGATCAGCCTGAGCGACTCCCGAAGGTGAAGGAGAAAGGAACCTTCGGAGCCGTCGCCTTCAATCATGATCCAAGACGCGCCCGCCAAGCTGGCAAAGGCCTTCCGAGCCGGAATCATCGCTGGCGCATAACGCGCCTCCCGTCGATACCGACCTTCAACCCTCAACAGCAGGAGAAGCAACACCGTTACGAGCAAACACACGTATACAGCCAATATTGTCGCCGGAATGTCGGCATTTCCCGTCAGAATGATCGCCCCGATCGTTACGATCGGTGTCAAGATCGATACTAGAGTGCCGAGATGGCTCAACATCGACCACAGTTTTGAGCCACTGGAGGTTGTCCACGCCGATGTGAACTTCACGCCACGCCCCTTCGCCAGATCGATTCATTGACGCCGGGAAGGTTTCAGTATCGATCCACTTCCGACAGAAGTCAATCGACTCCGCTCAGTGAGCGAGGGGTGCGGGCGTTGGGAAGCGGGAGCTTCCACCCGATCGTTCGATCAAGGTCGTGCCCGTCTTGCCGCGGGAGCGGACGGGAAATAGCGGGTGACCGCGCTGCTGCCGACGCGGCTCCCGCTCTGGTCCGCGAGGGCGGGCTCGTGCGGCAGCCGGCACAGCAACTGCTCGCCGGTCGCGAGAGCCAGCCCGGACGAGCGCTCGTCCAGGCAGACGTGGCATCGGGTCCGCCAGGCCTTACGGCACACCCGGTGGTTGCCGCACTTCCGGCATTGGTGGACGTCCGCGCCGCTGCCTAACGGCAGAAGATTGAGGGGTTCCAGCTGGTCGGCGACCAGGGCCGCGCACGCGTGACAGTGGACGAACCACGCGATGTCCGGGCCGCGGTGGCGGGAGTTCGCCCCCCGAACGGCTTCGCCGCAGTTGACACAGGCACCTTCAGTAGGCTGAGTGCCGCTTTCCACTCGACTCGGTCATTCGCCCGAATCGACGCGGTCCAGGATGTCGACCGGGTCCACACCGGCTGCGATTGCCTGCGGGGTGCCGCGTCGACCCCCGTCCTCCCACGACACCTGGCTGTAGCCGTCCCATCGCTTGTCGAGCTGGACTGGCACAGCCTGCTCGTCCGGTGTGACGGTGAAGCCGCAGCCAATCGCATTCATCTGCATCCAGATCGCGTTCACGATGTCCGCGTACTGCTCGTCGCTGACGCCGCCGAGGCGAACCGTGATCTCCCGCATCTCATAGCTCCCCACTGTGATCGTCCGATGTCAGGTCAGCCGCAGGCCCGGGCACGCGCCACCACCGTGAGCGTCTCGGTGACGCATCCAGAACACAACGTCAAGGACCCGAAGTCGGCTGACCACCGCTGGCAAGTCAGCCTCCGCGTGCAAGGCTCGAAGGCGCTGCGCCAGGACGCCGCCCTCCTCGCGGAGCTTGCCGTGCAGCCACTCCCAGAATCCCGTCCCGGTGCCGAAGGCACAGGACACCACGTCGTCGTACACGGGCACGAGCTTCGGGCGTTTGCGGGCTAGCAGCTTGCCGGCGATGACCCAGCCGATGCCGTCTGCATTGCGCAGCATCCGCCATGCGTTGTCCGCGTGGCCACCCTCCACGATGAGCGGAAACGCCTCGTGAGCGCCCAACTCGACGTCGACCGGAATTTGCGCCAGTTCCGCCGCAAGCTCCCGGCCGAGCTGCCCCTGCAGCAGGTCGAGCGCCCGATGCGGACGCACCTGCACGCTGAGCAGTTGCACCGCGATCAAATCCTCGGCGGTGACGGTATTTGCAATCTCCGGACGGTCACCGCCGCCGCCGAGTCGCTCGAACTGCCCGCCGGCGAATGCCGCATCACCGACCGCCAGGAAGTAGCGCTGAAGGTCGGGGACTGACCGAGGATCATCCAGCACGGCCAAAATCTCGGCGAGTGTCACGGGCTGCGTCATGCTTCTCCTCGGGATCACCTGGGCTGGCTGTTAGCGACGAACGACAGGAACGGGCTAGGCGTCCCGCTCCACGACACGTGCAGGGCTTCCCGGGCGCGGGTGCTGGCGACGAAGAGCAGGCAGCGCTCTCTGAGCATGTCGCTGTCGTGCTGCAACTGATCGACCTCGCTCGGCGTGACCTCCTTGCTGAAGGGGACCGCCTTGGCCGTGGCCCCCAGCACCGCGACGCAGCGGAACTCCAGCCCCTTCATCGCGTGCATGGTGGCGAGCCGCACCCCGTCGACGTCCGCGCCGGGCTGGTCCCGTACCCGCACGGCAAGGATTCCTGCAGCGGTCAGCTCGTCGTACGCGCTGCTGAGGACTGTGTTGAACCGCGCGCAGACCGCGACCTCGCTCGGCTGGACGCCCTGTTCGAGCCACTCCCCCACCCGCTTGACGAGTGCCGTGACCTCGGCCTGGGACGTCGGATACCCCACCGCCTGCGGCCGCCTGCCGTGCAACAGCGACCGGTAGCCGGTGAGGCTGTCCTCGCCCTCACCGCCGAGGTCTTCGACCCGTGACCCGACGAGCACTCCGGTGGACCAGGACAGGATCTCCTCGGTGCTGCGGTAGTTGATGCGCAGCCGGCTGCTACGCCCGGCGACGGAGATACCGAGGGCGCCCAGCGACACCCGGGAGTCGTAGATCCGCTGGTGCGGGTCGCCGGTGATGAACAGGTCGTCGGGGCCGGGCGTCACCGCGGCGCGCAGCACCCGCCACTGCGCGGGGTGCAGGTCCTGCGCCTCGTCGACCACCACGTGGTCGAACCCGTGGACGGTCAGGTCGGCGTCGTCGAGCAGTTGCGCCGCCCTCGCGCACACCTGCAGGTGCGTCATGGTGCCGGCCGCCGACAGCTCGGCCGAGAACATCTCGACGGCGTCCCACACCTGATCGCGTTGCCGGGCGCCGAGGGCCGACCCTCTCCCCCGCCGGCTGGCCGCACGGTACTCCTCCCGGCTCCGCACGTCCTGCGCGAGGACGACGTGCCGGAACTCCTGGGCGAGGAACTGCTCGGTCCAAGGCAGGTTCAGCCGCCGGCACACCCGCCGCCAGACCTGCCGCTCGTCCGCATCCCCAATCGGGGACGGCGCTCGGCCGGCGAGGGTTCGCACAGTGCGGTTGGCGAAGGCGTTCACCGTGGTCACCTCCACCCGCGCCAACTGCTCCTCGTCGCCGAGGAGCAGCGCCAGGTTCTCGCGCAGCGTCGCCGCGAGGGCGTTGGTGTACGTGGTGAGCAGCACCCGACTGTCGGAGGACCGCGAGAGCAGGTGCTTGACCCGGTGCAGGGCAACCACCGTCTTGCCCGTGCCGGGTCCGCCGGTCACCTGCGCCGGCCCCTTGTACGACACCCGGTACGCGACCCGCCGCTGTGACGGGTGGAGGAACACCCGCCAGGCGGCGAACGGCTTGTCGAGGATCTCGGCCAGCTCGTCCGGCCGGGTCACCAGCGTGATGCGGTTCCTGGTGTTGGCGATCGCCGTCGCCAGGCTCTCGCTCGGCTCCGGGGTGGCGTCGGCTGGCCGGCGTTCGGCCACGAGGTCGCGGTACACCTCATCGGGCGAGAAGCCCTCGGCGAGGTACTGCAGCACCTCGAACTGGTCCTCGGGCAGCAACGTGCCGAACGCTTCGAGCTGCGGCTTGTTGATGATCGTGCGCACCGCTCGCAGCACCTGGTCGTCAATGCCGAGGTCCCGCAGCACCGTGTCCGAATGGCGGGCGAAGAGCAGCGTCGGCGCGTCCGCCGCCGCTTTCTCCAGCGCCGGCGTGAGCTGCTCGATGGCGACGACGTTGCGGACCTCCAGGGCCCGGGTCGCCGTGTTCACCGTGTAGAGACGCTTCGCCGCCCAGGTGTACGCGCCGTTGTGCGGCACGACGCTCAGCAGGAGGAAGGTGTCGCTGCCGTCGTCCGGGGCCAATACGACCCCGCGCCAGAAGTCGTTGATCCGGATGGTCCGCATCCGCGGATCCCGCGCATTGTTGACCGACTCCAGGTGCAGGCCCTTGTCGGCGTGCAGCTCGGCGATGGTGAGCTGCTGAAACTTGTCCATCGCCTTGCGTACGCCGGCCTTAACCGGCTTCTCCAGGACGTCGTAGCTCTCCCAGAAGCTGTTGGCGAAGGCGAGCTGAGGCACGGGTGGACCTCCGGGGTGGTGGCTCGGTACGGCGGACGTGACAGTACCGGCCGCGGCAGGGTGGGTGTCGTGCAGCGCCCGGCAGGAAGAGGCCGGACGCTGCACCACACAGGTGTCGGGAGCCTAGACCGTGACCGGATCGTCCGAGGTGGGCAGCTGCGCCTGGTCGTAGAACCAGCGGAGGTGGTCGAGCAGCGCCTCGCGGGCGTCGGCATCGGCGAGGACCGTCAGGGGAAAGCCGGGGCGGAGGGCGATCCTGGCGGCGGCGATGTCCACGCCTGGAAGCTGGTTCAACCGTTGGCGAAGCTCCTCCCGCAGCGTGACGTCGTCGAACGGCGTCCGGACGCTCAGGTGCTGGAACACGACCTCGAACTTCCCGCTCGGGTAGATCGCTGCCCAGGGTCATTGCGTTGTCGGATAGGTGCTGGTCACGGCGGTGATGAGGTCGTGTGGGCGGCGGTTGGCGCGTCGGGTGGCGCGGGCGATGTTGGCCTCGCCGTTGGTGCGGTGGTAGCCGATCGAGGTGTTGCGCAGGGTGGCCAGGACGGCGGGTCCGGTGCCGGTGCGAGCTTGGTGGAGGTCTTCACGGAACGTGACGTCCCGGACGTGGTGGACGCGGTTCTCGATGTGCCATTCGCGGCGGGCCCAGTCCTGCAGGTCGGCGGGTTGGGCCTGCTCGGCGGGTAGAGACACGGTGAAGTAGGTGGTCTCGCGGCTGGTCTTCCCGCCGGTGGTGCGGGTCCGGATGATCCGGATGGCCTGCTGCGCGTGGGGGAACCTGATTCCGCCGGGGTGTGCACGGTGATGGCTTTGACCGTGCGGGTCTCGCGGCGGCCGTGCCCGGTGTCGCGGCGGCGGTCGCCGAGTGGGACGTCGGGCCAGGGTAGGGCTTTGAGCTGGGCGAACAGGGTGGGCTGGTTGCCTTTCGTGGGGATCATCAGGTGGGCGCCGCGGGCGGCGATCTCGTCGGCGTGGGCGGTCTGGGTGTGCAGCGCGTCGGCGATGAACAGCAGGCCGGTCAGGGTGCCCAACACGGTCTCGACCGCGTCGAGTAGCGGCGCGAACGCGGGGATCTCATTGCTCTTCGCGCTCACGGTGACCTGGGCCAGGACGATGCCGGTGCTGGTGTCCAGCGCGGAGAGCAGGTGGACCTGGCCGCCGTCGCTGCGGCGGGCGCCTCGAAGGGTTTTCCCGTCCACGGCGATCACCGTCCGATACCGGCGTGGCTGGGGCGTGGTCACCGGCTGGGCGCGGGCGGTCAGCCAACCGGCCAGGACGGTGGACAGCAGCCCGTCGTCCAGGCGAGTCAGCAGCCGCCACACCGTCGTGCCCACCGGCACCCCAT
>NZ_JAEVHJ010000293.1:0-8686 GCF_016802855.1 Micromonospora sp. ATA51
GTGGGGCCGACCGGCCCCACCACCCGCGCGCGGCTTACTTGGCCTCGTCGTCCAGGAACTTCTGGAACGCGGTGTTCGCCGTGTCGGCTGCGGCCGCGGCGTCCTTGCCGGCGATCGCGTCGACGATCGGCTGACCGACGATCTCGCGGGCCTCGGCGACCTTCACGACCAGCGGCCGGTCGTGGCCCACGCCCTCCTTGGTGCTGGCGGCGATGGCCTCGACCAGGTCCTTCGGGTAGGTCGCGGTGCCCTCCGGGTTAGCCCAGACGGAGGTACGGGCACTCGGCACGCCGGACTTCTGCTGGGCGAGCGTCTGCTGCTTGCCGGTGGCCCACTCGATGAACTTCCAGGCGTTGCCCTTGTTCTCCGAGCTGTCGTTGACGCCCAGCGCCCAGGACGGGACGTTGTACGGCTTCGAGCCGGCCGGGCCGGCCGGGAACGGCGCGAAGCCGACGGTGTCGGCCACCTTGGACTTGGCCGGGTCGGTGGCGTTCTTGTAGAGCGAGTCGGCCTCGGTGTAGAAGGCCGCCTTGCCCTGGGTGAAGATGGCCATCGCCTCGGGCCAGCTCATGTCGGTGCTGACATTGGCCGGGCCGTGATCCTTGATCAGCCCGCCGTAGTAGGCGTACGCCTGCTTGGCGGCGTCGCTGCTGACGGTGGCCTTGCCGCTGCCGTCGACGAAGTCACCGCCGAAGCTGTAGAGGAAGCTGGAGAACTGGGTGACGGCCGGCGACTTGCCGGTCCGGGCGACGAAGCCCGCGACGCCCGGCTGGGCGGCCTGGATCTTGGCGGCGGCGGCCTTGAGCTCGTCGAGGGTCTTCGGCGGGGCGCTCAGGCCGGCCTTGGCGAGCAGGTCCTTGCGGTAGTAGAGGACCTCCTGCTCGGTGATGATCGGGACGCCGACCGGCTTGCCCTCGTACGAGGTGGCCTCCACCGGTCCGGCCTGGAAGTCGGCGAAGTCCCAGTCCTTGTTGGACTTCACCTGCTCCGACAGGTCGGCGAGGTACTTGTTCTTGGCGAACAGCTTCCCCTCCTGGAGGGGGCGGTACATCATCACGTCGATGTCGGACGAGCCGGCGTTCAGCTTCACGTTGTACTGGTCGGAGAGCTGGTCCTCGCCGAGCTGGGTGATCTCGACCTTGAGCCCGGTCTGCTTCTCGAACTCGGGCAGGGCCTGCTTGATGTTCTCCGTCCAGACGTGGTTGGCCAGGGTCACCCGGACTGTCTTGGACGCTGCGCTGTCGTCGCCACCGCCGCCGCAGGCGGACAGGCCCATGGCGGCAACCACAGCCAGAGAAGTACCGAATATCGATCGACGCCGCACGTCCATCTCCTTCTGTCGTGGCCGCCACCCGGGGGAGGAGCGCCACTTCGTTGTAACGTCCGCTTAACGACGGGATGCTAGGCCCAAAAAGCCGACTTATTCAAGAGGTGATCTCTAACTGATATGCTCCGAAGCGTGGATCAGTCCTCTCCAGGGGTCGCACCCGCCCAGCACGCCCCTGCCGAGGCCGGGCTGCACGCCCGCGTACTCGACCACCTCGGCACCGCCATCTGCGGCGGCGAGGTGGCCGCCGGCTCCGTCCTCAACATCGACGACCTGGTCGAGCGGTACGCGGTCTCCCGCTCGGTGATCCGCGAGGTTCTGCGGGTGCTCGCGTCCATGGGATTCGTCGAGACCCGGCGTCGGGTCGGGGTCATGATCCGACCGGCCGAGGCGTGGAACGTCTTCGATCCGCAGGTGATCCGCTGGCGCCTCGCCTCCGCGGGCCGGATGGGGCAGCTCCGCTCGATCACCGAGCTGCGGACCGCGATCGAGCCGCACGCCGCCTGGCTGGCCGCCGGCCGGGTCGGCCACGACGAGGCGAGCGAGCTGGTCGGGCTCGCGGCCAAGATGTGGGCCGCCGGGAAGGCCGGCGACGAGGGACGCTTCCTCAGCCTGGACATCGAGTTCCACCGGCGGGTGCTGGTCGCCTCCGGCAACGAGATGTTCGCGAAGCTGCAGGAACTCGTCGCCGAGGTGCTCACCGGCCGGCATCACTACCACCTGATGCCGCACTACCCCCACGAGCAGGCCCTGCAACTGCACGCCGACGTCGCCCAGGCCATCCAGCGGCGGGACGGCGAGCGGGCCCGGGAGGCCATGGTGCGGATCATGGAGCAGGCGTTCGACGAGATGAAGTCGATGTGGGAGCAGACCGGCGAACCCGGCCGGTGAGCTGACCTCCGCCACGCGGCGGTCGAGGGCGTAGGCCTTGCTCGGCGCAGCCCTGCGCCTCACCTCCCTCCCGGTGCTCACAGGGAGCATGTGGTGACGACGCAGGAGGCGCACCGGCTCAAGGCGTACTGGCGGGAGCGGCTCGCCGTCCTCAAGGAGCTCCTGGAGTCGCCGGAGGCGGCCCGATGAGCACCGCCCAGCGCACCGTCGGCGGCGGCACCCACCTGCCAGCTCAACGCTGGATTCGTTGTGGAACGGCCCGCTGCGCGGGCGGCAACTCTCATCTGCATCTTCTCGTCGGTCACGTACCACGAGATCCCCTGGCGATCCCCTGGCCCGCCTGACTCGATCCGGCGTCCATCGTCCGAAGTGGAGTCGCGCAGTCCCTTCGGCCGGTATGGCATGCGTGGGCGGCACGGTAGGTTGCCCATTGCAGCCACTCACGTCAATGGAGCAATCACCCGCCGGATTGCCCGTAAGGGGTGCATCATGACACGTCAGGTTCGCCTCCGCCGAAAGGTCGTCTGCGCGGCCGTCGCCGGTATCCTCGCCGTCGCATCGCCGGTCGCGGCCACCTCCCCCGCATCCGCAGCCGACAACACACCCGCCAATGCCGTCATTGTCTGGGACCGTAACGCGCAAACCGCGATCTGGGAGGTGGCGGGCCAGCAGCCGCAGGTCCAGGCGCGCAGCTTCGCGATGGTGCACGGGGCCGTCTACGACGCGGTCAACGCCATCGCTGGACGGCCTTACCAGCCGTACCTGATCGCGCCGCCCACCAACGGCAGGGAGTCGGTGGACGCGGCGGTCGGAACCGCGGCCTTCCGGGTGCTCAGCTCCTTGTTCCCGGACCAGCAGGCGCGGCTGCAGACGCAGTACGACGAGTGGCTGGCCACGGTCCGCAACGGCATCGCGAAGCAACGCGGGATCTACGTGGGCGGCCGGACCGCCGCCGCGATGATCAGCGCCCGGCAGCACGACGGGGCGTTCGGCGACCCGCTCTGGCCGGTCGGCACCGAGCCCGGCCAGTGGCGGCCCACCCCGCCGACCAACGCCAACGACGGCGCCTGGGTGGGGAACCTCAAGCCGTTCCTCATCCCCAGCGCGTCGATGTTCCGCTCGTCCGGCCCGCCGGCGCTCGCCAGCGACCAGTACGGCCGCGACTTCAGCGAGGTCAAGGCGATCGGCGCGGTCAACAGCACCATCCGCACCGTGGACCAGACGCACGCCGCGATCTGGTGGCACGACCGGCACCTGGGCGAGTGGGAGATCAAGCGCCAGCTCGCCACGACCCAGCGGCTGAACACCCTGCAGACGGCGCGGATGTTCGCGCTGGTCGACCTCGCCGAGGCCGACGCCACGACCGCCTGCTACAACGAGAAGGGCGCCTGGACGTCCTGGCGGCCGGTCACCGCGATACAGCTGGCCGACACCGACGGCAACCCGTCCACCGAGGCCGATCCGCACTGGATGCCGCTCCTCGTCACGCCGCCGCACCCGGACTTCACCTCCGGGCACACCTGCTTCACCGCGGCGAGCATGTCGGCGCTGAGGCACTTCTTCGGCCGGGACGACATCCCGTTCAGCGCGTTCAGCGAAACCTCGGGCACCACCCGGTACTTCGGCAGCTTCTCGCAGGCCACCGCCGAGGTCATCGAGGCCCGCATCTGGGGCGGCATCCACACCCGCACCGCCGACGTCGAGGGCGCAAAGATCGGTGCGCAGGTCACCGCGTACGCGATCAAGAACTACTTCCGCCCGCGGCGATGACGCACCGGGCTTGACGTGCCCGGCCGGGCGTCGATCCGGCGCTCGGCCCGGGGGCGTCACCCTGCCCCGAGCGGAGTCTTGCCGGTCGCAGTCACGCCGCGCGCCGGCCGGAGGACGTGCGTCCGGGTCAGGCCCCGCGGGGCACGGGCTGGGCCAGGGCCTGGATCTTGGCGGGCAGCTCCGACATCGTCTCCTCGAACTCCTTGTGTCCGACCACCCGGTGCAGGGTCTGCAGGACGGCCCGGGCGCCTCGCTCGGCGACGTCGTCCGCCACCCCCGCGCGCGCCGCCACCCGGCGCAGGAACTCGTCGTACGCGAAGGTCTGCGGCTCCTCGGGGCGGGCCCTGGCCACGAACGGGCGCAGCTCGTGCGCCACGTGGTCGGCCAGGTCCGCCGCCTGGCCGCCGCTGATCCGCTCGGCGAGGGTCCGCAGGGTGGCCTCGGTCAGGGATTGCGCCGTCTCCGGCGGAACGCCCGCCCGGGCGGCCACCTTCTCGAAGAACTCCAGCTCAGCCATGCTTCGTCCTTCCCGTCCCGGAGACAGCGTGGCTACCCGCGGCCACCGGCCGCAAACGAGCGGCCCCCCGCGTTCGAGCCGCCCGCGCAGGAGGGGAATGCCCGGAAAGCGGCGTTTCCCCGCCCGCGGTTGGTCATGATCGAGGCGTGGGTGCCAGGATGCCGGATCTCGTGCCGCCGATGCTGGCGTCCAGTGGCGCGCTGCCCAGCGGGCCCGGCTGGGCGTACGAGTTCAAGTGGGACGGCGTGCGCGCGATCGCCTACGTCGACGACGGGGTACGCCTGCTCAGCCGCAACGACCGCGACGTCACCCGGGCGTACCCGGAGCTGGACGAACTCGCCCAGCTGCTGCCCGGGCGGCGGGCGGTGCTCGACGGGGAGATCGTGGCGCTCGACGCCAAGGGCCGGCCCAGCTTCTCGGCACTGCAACACCGGATGCACGTCCGCGCGCCGAGCGCCGCGCTGGTCTCCGCCACGCCGGTCCGGCTGTACCTGTTCGACCTGCTGCACCTCGACGGTCGGGACCTCACCCGCCTGCCGTACGCCGAACGTCGCACGGCGCTGCAGGAGCTGGGGCTCAGCGGGCAGAGCGTCGACACGCCGCCGCACTGGACCGGCGACGCCGGCCGGGACCTGTCCACCGCGGCGGCCGACCTCGGCCTGGAAGGGGTCGTGGCCAAGCAGCTCGGCTCGTCGTACGAGCCCGGGCGCCGCTCGCCGGCGTGGGTCAAGGTGCCACTCAACGACACCGTCGAGGTCATCGTGGGCGGCTACAAACCCGGCGCCGGTCGGCGGGCCGGCACCATCGGCTCCCTGCTGCTCGGCATGTACGACGAGCGGGACAGGTTGACCTACATCGGCCACGTCGGCACCGGCTTCACCCAGACCGTGCTGCGCGATCTGGAGCACCGTCTGGAGCCGCTGCGCCGCCCGGACCCGCCGTTCGCCTCGCCGGTGCCACGCGAACACGCCCGCCACGCCATCTGGGTCGACCGGTCCTGGTCGGGGACGTCGCCTTCCGGTCCTGGACCCCCGACCGCCGGTTGCGCCACCCCTCCTGGAAGGGGCTGCGCAGCGACCGCGAGCCCGCCGAGATCCGGCTGCAAGGGTGACCCGGCCTGGGCCTACGTGCCCACCCGGCGTGGTTCGAGCCGGGTCGTCGGCGGGCTCGTCAGCTGCCAGAACTCCTTCGGCAACTGGGCGACGGAGTCCTCGTACTCCTTCGCGCTGACCGCGTCCCGCAGCGTGTCCAGCACGGCGCACACCCCGGCGTTCGCCGTCTGGAGATCCACCGCGGCGCGTTGCTGCACCCGCTCGAAGAATTCGGGGAGCTCGAACGGTTCGGCGTTCTCGTCGGGTTTGCGTAGGTCGCCCCGCAACTCCTCGGGAAGCTGCGCGGCGAGATCCCGTGCCTGGCCGCCACTGAGCCGCTCCGCCAGCGTCGCGAGCGTGGCACGGGTGATCGGCTCGGCCAGCGTCGGTGACATCGTCGGTCGCGTCGCCACCGACTGGATGAACTCCGCGTACTTCACCTCGGACCCCCTCCTGCCGCGAATGCTGCGTCTACCCGCGCACCCGGGGGTGAAACGGCGCCCGCCGCGTCAGCGGCCCGGGGCCTCCGCGGCGCGCGCCGCCGCGACGATGGCGCGCACCCCGATCCCGGCCTGTTCCATCAGTTGGGTCGGGGTGCCGGAGGTGGGTAGGCCGCGCACCGCCAGGTGCGTCACCCGCACCGGCTCGGGGATGTCGGCCAGGGACTCGAGGACCGCCGACCCCAGGCCGCCCTCCGGATAGTGGTCCTCGACCACCAGCAGCCGACCGCCGGTGGCCCGGACGGCGTCGAGCAACCGGTCCCGGTCCAGCGGCTTGACCGAGTACAGGTCGATGACCCGGGCCTTGATCCCCTCGCGCGCCAACTCGTCGGCGGCGGCGAGGCAGTTGTGCACCGTCACCCCGGCGCCGATCAGCGTGATGTCGTCGTCGTCGCCGCCGCGGAGCAGCTTGCTGCCGCCCACCGGGAAGGCGTCCTCGTTGTCGTAGAGGACCGGGTACTTGCCTCGGGTGGTGCGCAGGTAGTTGACCCCCTTGCGGTCGACCATCTGGGCGACGAGGGCGGCACAGGACACCGCGTCGCTGGGATACAGCACCGTCGACCCCTGCACGGCGCGCAGGGCCGCCAGGTCCTCCAGCCCCATCTGCGACGGGCCGTCCGCTCCGATCTCCACGCCCGAGTGGGACCCGGACAGGGCGATGTCGGCCTGGGAGACGCCGGCCATCCGGATGAAGTCGTAGGCGCGGGAGAGGAACGCCGCGAAGGTCGCGGCGAACGGCCGGTAGCCGCGTACCTGGAGCCCGACCGCGGCGGCGACCAGTTGCTGCTCGGAGATGAACATCTCGAAGAACCGGTCGGGGTACGCCTCGGCGAACTTGTCGGCGCGGGTGGAGTCGCTGACCTCGCCGTCCAGGGCCACCACGTCCGGCCGTGAACCCAGCGCGCGCAGCGCGTCGCCGTACGCGTTCCGGGTGGCCACCATCGCCCCCTTGTCGTACCGCGGCATGGTGGGCGGCTCGCCGGTCGGGGCGGCGGCGGCCGGGACGGGCTCGGGCCGCGGCGTCGCGACGCGGATCTGACGCACGCCGCCGAGCGCGGCGACGGCGCGCTCGGCGAGCTCCGGCTTCAGCGGCTTGCCGTGCCATCCCGGCTGGTTCTCGACCTCCGGCACCCCCTTGCCCTTGACCGTCCGGGCGAGCACCACCGTGGGGCCGGTGGCCTGCCGGGCCCGGCCGAACGCCTCGTCGATCGCGACCAGGTCGTGACCGTCGACCACCAGCGCCTGGCAGCCGAACGCCTCGACCCGGCGGCGGTAGGTGTCCAGGTCCCATTCCAGCTCGGTCGGGCCGCGCTGCCCGAACCGGTTGATGTCGACGATCGCGGTCAGGTTGCGCAGCCCGTAGTGGCCGGCCTTGTCCAGCGCCTCCCAGATGGAACCCTCGGCCATCTCGCTGTCCCCGCACAGCGCCCACACGTGGAACGGCAGGTGGTCGAGGTGCCGGCGGCGAGCGCGATCCCCACCCCGACGGGCAGGCCCTGACCGAGCGAGCCGGTGGCCACGTCGACCCAGGGCAGGACCGGCGTGGGGTGCCCCTGCAGGCGCGACCCGAACTGGCGGTAGGTCTCGATCAGCTCCTGGTCGGTGATCGCACCCGCCGCCTTGAAGACCGCGTACAGCAGCGGCGAGGCGTGGCCCTTGGAGAAGATCAGGTGGTCGTTGGCGCGACAGTGCGGGTCCGTCCACTGGTACCGCAGGTGCCGGGAGATCAGCACCGCGAGCAGATCGGCGGCGGACAGGCTGGAGGTCGGGTGCCCCGACCCGGCTTTGGTGCTGCAGCGGATCGCGTCCACCCGGAGCTGGGCGGCGAGCTCGCCCAGCTCGGTGAGCTCCTCCGCGCCCAGGGTGCGCTCTGCTTCCATCGTCACCGGCATCGCCTCCGCCCATACGGTAGTCAGGATGAGACGGCTTCACCCGGTAACCACCGATTTGCCAGCCGCCGGCCGGGCTCGCGAGGGGCGGGAGCAGACCAGCCGGCCCGCCACCGCCAGATACGGCAGGGCGGCCAGCGCGAAGGCCACCGCGTTGCCGGCCGCCCCGGCCACCACGGCGTACCCGCCGTAGAACGCGATGATGGTCAGGTCCGTCGCCACCCCGGCCACCGAGGTGACCGTCGCCCGGCTCGGACCGGTGATCCGGGCCTGCAGGCGCACGTCCGCGAGCACCGTGGCGAGTTGGAACGCGGCGAAGGCGACCGCGAGCAGCAGGAAGCCCGCCGGGCGGCCGACCAGGGCACCCGCCGCCAGCGCCGACGCGGCGAGCACCAGCAGGCCGGCGTACCCGCGGGTGGTGAGCCGCTCCCCCGCCGGGGCGAGCAGGCCGCCGGCGGTCATCCCGGCCCACAGCAGCAGGAGCAGCAGCGGCACCGCCGCGTCCGCGACGCCGGTGTCCCGCGCCAGCAGGCCGGCGTACTCGTCGAGGCCGCCCCAGATCGCGGTCACCGCCGGGACGAGCAGCAGGGCGGCGCGTACCGCGCGGTCGGCGCGGGCCTCGGCCAGCCCGGCGCGCAGGGTGGCCAGCCACCCCAGGTCGTCGTCGCCGTCCGGCTGGCCCCGCCGCTCGGCCGCGGCCG
>NZ_JAEVHJ010000294.1:0-8661 GCF_016802855.1 Micromonospora sp. ATA51
CGGCGGCCAACGCGGCCGGCTCCGGCGCGACCACCCAGCCGGCCTCGCCGGCCTCGATGCCGACCGGCGGGGCGACCCGGCCGTCCCCGGGCACGGCGGAGGCGACGGCGGCCGGGCCGGTGCCGGCGGGCTCGCGGGGGGTGTCCGCGCCGACCAGGTACGGGATGCCGCCGAGCGCGGTGCCGAGCACCGGCCGGCCGCTGGCCAGCGCCTCGATAATCACGGTGGGCAGCACGTCGTGCCAGGTGGAGGTGGCCAGCACCACCGCGCTGGCGTCCAGCGCGGCGCGGACCCCGGCGCGGTCCAGCGGGCCGAGGAAGGTGACGTCGGCCCGTTCGGCGGCTGCCGCCTCGACCAGCGGGCGCAGCTCCCCGTCCCCGGCGATCCGCAGCGGGCCGAGCGCCCCGTCCGGGTGCCGGCGCCACGCCTCCAGCAGCAGGTCCAGCCCCTTCTCGGGGGAGAGCCGGCCGAGGAAGAGGAAGCCCTCCCCGAGCGGCGCGGGCGCCCCCGGGTCGGGGATGGCGTTCGGCTTGACCACGATCCGCTCGTCCGGGATGCCGTAGTCGCGCAGGTGGTCGGCGACCGCCGTGGTGAGCGCGATGAACCGGTCGACGGACTTCCAGGTCGGGCGGTGCACGGCGAGCGTGGTGGCCATCAGCGCGCTCTGCGCCCGGGACCCCCGGTAGCAGCGGTGCACGATCGCCGGCACGCCCAGCGCCCGGCCCCGGCAGTCCTGGCAGATCACGCCGTCGCGGAAGTACAGCCCGGAGGAGCAGACCTGCCGGTAGTTGTGCACGGTCTGCACCACGGGCACGCCGTGCTTGTGCGCCGTCCGCACCACCCAGGGCGAGAGCAGCGGGTACGGGTTGTGCAGGTGCAGCACGTCCGGCCGGTGCTCGGTGAGCAGTCGGCTGAGCTCCTGCTGGGCCTTCGGGGCGTAGATCGGCGAGATCGGCAGCAGGGCCTTCGCCGCCTTCGGCATCGTCGGGATCTCGTCGGAGCTGCGGAGAAACGGCAGCACCTCCACCCCGGCCGCGGTGAGCTGGGCGATCTCCGCGTCGACGATGGTGTTCTCGCCGGAAGGCTGGGCCTCCCGGTACCGGTTGTGCGCCACCACGATTCTCACGGAAAAGAAGGCTACCGTTGTCTGATGCCCGAACTACCGGAGGTGGAAGCGCTCGCCGGATACCTGCGTGAGCGCGCGGTGGGGCGGCGGGTCGACCGGGTCGAGGTCGCCGCGATCAGCGCCCTGAAGACGTACGACCCGGCGCCGAGCGCCGTCGCCGGCCGGACCCTGGTCGACGCCGGCCGGCACGGCAAGTTCCTCGACGTGATCTTCGACGGCGACCTGCACCTGGTGGTGCATCTGGCCCGGGCCGGCTGGCTGCACTACCGGGAGGCGTTCCCGTCCAGCGCGCCGCTGCGCCCCGGCAAGGGCCCGATCGCCCTGCGGGTACGCCTCGACGACGGCTCCGGCTTCGACCTGACCGAGGCCGGCACCCAGAAGAAGCTGGCCGCGTACCTGGTGACCGATGTGGCGCAGGTGCCCGGGGTGGCGAAGCTGGGTCCGGACGCGCTCCGCGCCGACCTGGCCACCTTCGCCGAGCGGATGCGCAGCCGGCGCGGCCAGGTGAAGGGGGTGCTGACCGACCAGTCGGTGCTGGCCGGGGTCGGCAACGCGTACTCGGACGAGATCCTGCACGCCGCGAAGCTGTCCCCGTTCGCGATCACCGACCGGCTGGCCGACGACCAGTTGGCCGCCCTGCACGCGGCGACCCGCACGGTGCTCGGCGACGCGGTCCGGCGCTCGATGGGCCAGCGGGCCGCCGAACTGAAGGGCGAGAAGCGCTCCGGGCTGAAGGTGCACGCCCGGACCGGGCTGCCGTGCCCGGTCTGCGGGGACACCGTGCGGGAGGTCTCCTTCGCCGACTCCAGCCTCCAGTACTGCCCCACCTGTCAGACCGGGGGCAAGCCGCTCGCTGACCGTCGGTTGTCGCGGCTCGTACGGTGAGTAACGACACATCCCGATTACGGAGAGGAATCGACCCGGGCGCGTCGAACCTCCCGGTCGGCGGCTCTACCGGGGCCGCCATCCATCGGTATAGTGGCTCGGTCCCCGGCTTCGAAACTGGTGTGGAGCCGGCCGGATCCCAAGCTGGCACCACCGGGCGGGTTGTCCTTCGGGCCGCCGTCCGGCCCGGAGCCCGCGTGGGAGACTGGAACGGTGGGCGACTCGAGCCCTCACCGCGAGTGAGGGCGCGTGTCATGCGGGAGGACATGGGTTGAGGTGACGACAAGCCTCCAGCGCCCGGTAACCAACACAGGCCGGAGCAAGAGCGTGCGGCACGTCGACAGCTTCGAGATCCAGCCGCCGACTCCGCCGTCGCACAACGGCGTACCCCGGTCGGCGTGGGCCCGTGCCCGCCGCCGCGTCTCCCGCTGGCACCGCCCCTACATCGCGGTGCTGCTGCTGATCGACTTCGGTTCGGCGGCGCTCGCCAGTTGGATCGCCATCCAGACCTTCGACCAGGCCGCCTCGGGTTTCTCCGGCACCCGCGAGGACCCGACCTGGTTCCACACGGTCTCGTTCCTACTGCTGCCGCTCGGCTGGCTGATCAGCCTCTGGGGCAACCGGGCGTACGACCGGCGTTACCTGGGGCTCGGGCCGGACGAGTTCAAGCGGGTGGTCCGGGGTGGGGTGGCGGTCGCCGCCACGGTCTCCTTCATCGCCTTCGCGACGAAGACCGAGCTGTCCCGGTGGACAGTCGGCACCGCCCTGCTCGGGGCGCTGCTGCTGATCCTGTTCGGCCGCTTCATGGCCCGGTTCGTGCTGCACCTGGTCCGCCGCGTGGCCGGCCAGGCCGGGCACCGGATGGTGCTGGTGGGCACCCTGCCGGAGGCGCTGGAGGTCTACACCGCGGTCACCCGCAACCCGGACGCCGGGCTGGTGCCGGTGGCCATCCACATCACCGACGGGTACGCCGCGGCCCGCGGCATGGAGACCCCGGTGCCGGTCTACGCCGGCCGGGACGTGCTCGCCCTGGTCCGGGAGGTCGGCGGGGACACCATCGCCGTCTGCGGCTCGGCCAGCGCCGAGCCGGGCGAGCTGCGCCGGCTGGCCTGGCAACTGGAGGGCTCCGGGGTCGACCTGGTGGTCGCCCCGCAGCTCACCGACATCGCCGGCCCCCGGGTGCACATCCGCCCCATCGAGGGCCTGCCGCTGCTGTACGTCGAGGAGCCGACCCTGTCGGGCCCGGCCCTGCTGGCCAAGAACCTGCTGGACCGGGTCGCCGCCGGGTTGGGTCTGCTGCTGCTGACCCCGCTCTTCCTGGCCATCGCCATCGCCATCCGGATCTCCGACAACGGGCCGGTCTTCTTCCGCCAGCCCCGGGTCGGCCACGAGGGGCGGACCTTCCGGGTCTGGAAGTTCCGCACCATGTACGTGGACGCCGAGGAGCGGTTGGCCGGCCTGGTCGACCAGAACGAGACCGACGGCATGCTGTTCAAGATGAAGGAGGACCCCCGGGTCTTCCCGGTGGGCCGCTTCCTGCGCGCCTCCTCGCTGGACGAGCTGCCGCAGCTGATCAACGTGCTCCGGGGCGAGATGTCCCTGGTGGGGCCGCGCCCGCTCCCCGCCGACGACGGCGACTTCCTCGGTGACGTGCGCCGCCGGCTGCTGGTCCGGCCGGGCATGACCGGGCTGTGGCAGGTCTCCGGCCGCTCCGACCTGTCCTGGGACGAGGCGGTCCGGCTGGACCTCTACTACGTCGACAACTGGTCGCTGGCGTACGACCTGAGCATCCTGTGGCGCACGGTGGGCGTGGTGCTGGCCCGCAAGGGCGCCTACTAGCGCAGGAGGGTCGCCACCCGTCAGGATCGCTGCGTGGGTGGCAACCTCTCCGCCGGGTTCGGCGTCGTCTCACTGGTCACCGCGCTGGCCGCGGCGCTCTGGGCGGTGCTCCGGCTGCGCGCCCGGCGGGGCATCGCCACCGCGACCCAGCGGGCCACGTACGAGGTGCTGCACACCGCCGGGCTGGCGGCCGAGCCGCTGCGCGCGGGGCTGAGCGCGGCGGGCGCGGCGAAGGCCGTACGTCACCTCCGGACCCTGGTGGGCGCGGCCGGGCTGGCCCTGACCGACCGGGAGGTGCTGCTCGCCCTCGACGGGCGCGGCGCGCACCACGGCGACCAACTGCTCGCGGCGGCCCGGCGGGCGGCGGCGGCCGGGCGCTCGACGGTGCTGCGCGAGTCGGAGCTGCAGTGCGACCTGGTGGACTGCCCGGTACGCGGCGCGGTGGTGGCCCCGCTGAGCGCGGACGGCCGGGTGGTCGGGGCGCTGGTCGCGATCGCCGACGGCCAGCCGGCGCCCGGGCTGGTGCAGGCCACCCTGGAGACCGCGCACTGGGCCGGCGACCAGCTCGCCCTGGCCGAGCTGGACTCGTCCCGGGAGCGGCTGGCCCGGGCCGAGGTACGCGCGCTGCGCGCGCAGATCAGCCCGCACTTCATCTACAACGCGCTGACCGCGATCGGCTCGTTCGTCCGGACCGACCCGGAGCGGGCCCGGGAGCTGATCCTGGAGTTCGCCGAGTTCACCCGCTACTCGTTCCGGGCGCATGGCGAGTTCACCACCCTCGCCGAGGAGCTGCGCTCGATCGACCGCTACCTGACCATCGAGCGGGCCCGGTTCGGCGACCGGCTCCAGGTGCGGTTGCAGATCGCACCGGAGGTGCTGCCGGTGACCCTGCCGTTCCTCTGCCTCCAGCCGCTGGTGGAGAACGCGGTCCGGCACGGGTTGTCCCGCAAGCCGGGCACCGGCATGGTGAGCATCGAGGCCCGGGACGCGGGCGCGGAATGCCACATAACGGTGGAGGACGACGGAGTGGGGATGGATCCGACGACGTTGACCGCCGGCATCGCCGAGCTGGCCGGCGCCGGCAGCGACCCGACCGACGACGCGGGCCAGCACGTCGGCCTCTCCAACGTCGACGAGCGGCTCCGGTCGGCCTTCGGGGACCGGTTCGGCCTGGTCGTCGAGACCGGCCTGGGCTCGGGTACGAAGGTGAGCATGCGGGTGCCGAAGTTCCACCCCGGCGTACGGGCCGGTTCATGAACGCGACTGGCTTCCTCCGGGTGCTCGCCGTGGACGACGAGCCGCCGGCGCTGGACGAGCTGGCGTACCACCTGCGGGCCGACCCGCGGGTGGCCCGGCTGCACACGGCCGGGGACGCCACCGAGGCGCTGCGGGTGCTCCGCGACGGCGACGTGGACGTGGTCTTCCTGGACATCCGGATGCCCGGCCTGGACGGGATGGAGCTGGCCCGGGTGCTGCGCCGGTTCGCCCGGCCGCCGGCGATCGTCTTCGTCACCGCGTACGACGACGGCGCGGTGGACGCTTTCGACCTGGGCGCCACCGACTACGTGCGCAAGCCGGTCCGCGCCGACCGGCTGGCCGAGTCGCTGCGCCGGGTGATCGGCTCACGGGTGGTGCCGTCGCACCCGGCCGCCCTGGCCCGGGCGGAGGAGGACCCGACCATCCCGATCGAGCTGGCCGGGACGACCCGGATGCTGCCCCGCTCGGCGGTGCGCTGGGTGGAGGCGCAGGGCGACTACGCCCGGCTGCACACCGCGGACGGCTCGCACCTGGTCCGGGTGTCGCTGGCGACCCTCGCCGAGCGCTGGGCCGACGCCGGGTTCGTCCGGATCCACCGGTCCTACCTAGTGCAGTTGAAGCTGATCGCCGAGCTGCGGCTGGTCAACTCCGGCTACGTGGTGGTGATCGACGGGGCCGAGCTGCCGGTGAGCCGCCGGCACACCCGGGAGCTGAAGGACAAGCTGGTCCGGGCGGCGAAGCAGGACTGGAACCGGTGAACCGGGAATAACCTCACGGTGAGCGTACGCTGTACGGTACGCCGTACGACAACTGGAGGTCGCCGTGTCCGAATCCCCGTCCGCCACCGCCTCGACCACCGACCCGTTCGACGCCGAAGCCGAGTTCGACCGCCAGGTCTCCACGCTGCTCCGGCTCGGCTACCCGGAGCTGGCCGGGCTCACCGAGGAGGCGTTCACCGCGCTGGTCACCCCGCTGCGCGCGGCGGCCGTCGCCGGCCCGCCCGGGGGTGCCGAGCACCGGCCGCCGACCGAGGCCCGGGCGCCCTTCCTGCTGGTGATCACCCGCGAGCTGGTGCCCGTCGAGGCGCGACTCGGGCTCACCACGCTGGCCGGCAAGCCCAAGCCCGGCTTCCTGGACCGCAACTTCCCCGCCGCCGACCTGCCCCGGTTCGATCCGATCAAGGAGCTGGAGGCGCCGGCCGGACCGGCGTACCTGCTCTTCGACGTCGACCGGGGCGAGGAGTTCCGCAACCTGGCGCCCGCCGCCGCCATGGAGGGGATGACCGCCCAGGGCCGGCTGCCGCTCACCATCGACGAGGGGATCGCCTTCGTCACCCAGCACCCGGCGGCGCTCGCCTCGAACCGGTGCTTCTCGCTGGTCGGGTCGCGCTGTGGGGACAAGCGCGTGCCGGCGCTCTGGATCAGCCAGGGCGCGCCGAAATTGGGCTGGTGCTGGTACGGCAACCCGCACACCTGGCTCGGCTCCGCCACCGCCCACCCGGTCCGGGTCGGCCCGGAGTGAGCCACGGCGTCGGCGGCCCTGCTCGTTGTCCACAGCGACCTCGCGCTCGTCCACCGGGTTATCCACAGGAGTGAGGCGTTCTCCACAGGTTGTTCACAAGGCGAGCCACCGATCTCCACGGCTGGTCCCTACAGTCGGACGCCATGAAGGAACGCCGGGTACTGGTGGTCGAGGACGAACGAACCATCGCCGAGTCGGTCGCCGCCCGCCTGCGCGCCGAGGGCTTCACGGTGGATATCGCCGGGGACGGCCCGAGCGCCGTCGACCGGTTCCGGGCCGGGCAGCACGATCTCGTCGTCCTCGACGTGATGCTGCCCGGCTTCGACGGGCTGGAGGTGTGCCGGCGGATCCAGGCCGACCGCCCGGTGCCGGTGCTGATGCTCACCGCCCGGGACGACGAGACCGACCTGCTGGTCGGGTTGGCGGTCGGCGCGGACGACTATCTGACCAAGCCGTTCTCCATGCGCGAGCTGGCGGCCCGGGTGCACGTGCTGCTGCGCCGGGTGGAGCGGGCGACGACCGCCCCGCCGACCGCCCTGCGACTGGGCGACATCGAGATCAGCCCGGCGGAGCGGCGGGTGGTCAAGGCCGGCGCCGAGGTGCACCTGACCCCCACCGAGTTCGACCTGCTGGTGCACCTGGCCGGCCGGCCGCGCACGGTGCTGCCCCGGGAACGGCTGCTCGCCGACGTGTGGGGGTGGGCCGACGGTGCCGGCACCCGTACGGTCGACAGCCACGTCAAGGCGCTGCGCCGCAAGCTCGGCGCGGACCTCATCCGGACGGTGCACGGCGTCGGGTACGCGCTGGAGGTGTCCGCGTGACCGGCCGGGTGGTGGACTGGTTGAACCGCGTGCTGCCCCGACCGCTCGACCCGGTCCGCTCGATCAAGATGAAGCTCGGCGTCCTGCTGGTCGCCTCCTGGGCGGTCGCCGTCGGCTACTTCTGGTACGGGGTCGGCTGGCTCCCGCCGGGCACGGCGCTGACCGCCATCGGCATCGCCCTGCTGACCGCCCAGGTGCTCGCCCACGGCATGACCTCCCCGCTGCGCGAGATGACCACCGCCGCCGGGGCGATGGCCCGGGGCGACTACACCCGCCGGGTGCGGGCCACCTCGCGGGACGAGGTGGGCGAGCTGGCCCACGCGTTCAACAAGATGGCCGCCGACCTCGCCGCCGCCGACCAGCGCCGGCGCGAGCTGATCGCGAACGTCTCACACGAATTGCGTACGCCGATCAGCGCCCTCCAAGGCGTGCTGGAGAACCTGGTCGACGGGGTCGCCACCCCGGAGCCGGCGGCGCTGCGTACCGCGCTCACCCAGACCGAACGGCTCGGGCACCTCGTCGCCGACCTGCTCGACCTGTCCCGGCTCGACGCGGGTGTGGTGCCACTGCGCCGGGTCCGGATGGATGTCGCCGACTTCCTCGACGAGGCGGTGGAGCACGCGGCCGCGACGGCCGCCGGCACCGGGCAGGACGTCCATTTCCGACTCCGGCCGCTGGCCGCCCCGCTGACCGTGCGCGCCGACCCGTGGCGGCTGCACCAGGTCTTCGCCAATCTGCTCGACAACGCCGCCCGGCACAGCCCGCCCGGCGGGACCGTGCTCGTCGCCGCCGAGGAGCGGGCCGGGCAGCTGCACGTGGAGGTCAGCGACGAGGGCGAGGGGATCCCGGCGGCGGAACGCTCCCGGGTGTTCGAACGGTTCACCCGGGGCGAGCGGGCCGCCGGCGGCGGCACCGGGCTGGGTCTGGCCATCGCCCGCTGGGTGGTCGAACTGCACGGCGGCTCCATCCGGGTGGCCGACCCGCCCACCGCCGCGCCCGGCACTCGCCCCGGCTGCCGGATCGAGGTCACCCTGCCCCGTACCGAACCCGTCCGAGAAGAGGCCGCATGACCACCGCACCCCCGCCGCGCCCGCCCGTGGACCCTCGGCTGGTGCTGCCCGGCCCGGCGGGCCTGCGCCCGGCGGCGGCCCGGACGACCAGGACCGGTGGCCGCCGGAGGCCGGCCGGTACCGGCTGATCTGGTGCCGGGCC
>NZ_JAEVHJ010000295.1:0-8555 GCF_016802855.1 Micromonospora sp. ATA51
CCGCCCGGCGGAGATCGTCGGCTGGGCCGGTCCGTGGCCGGTGGACGAGCGCTGGTGGCGCCGGCCGAGGCGCGGCGGCGGGCCCGGTTCCAGGTCTGCCTCGCCGACGGGCGCCGCCCTGGCTGCTGGCCGTCGAGGCCGGCCAGTGGCTGGTGGAGGCGAGTCTATGACTGAGCCGGTCCGGCCCGGCACGGGCGAGTCGCGGCGGGTCAGTCGAGAGCGGGGATGCGGGAACGGGTGCCCGCCGCGGCCCGCGGTCGCTCCACCCGGAGCGGCCCGATGAGCTTCCACAATCCCAACCTGCCCTGGTCCGAGCTGGAACGCGTGCTCTCCGGGCGACCCGGCGACGGCCGGTCCGGTGGCGGCCGGTCGGGCGACGGCGGGCGGCCACGGGGCGGACGGCCACGGGACGAGCGGCACCTGCACGTGGTGGATCCCCTCGCCGTGGACGCCGACGGCGGGGACTCCCCGGCCTGGAGCCGCAAGCGGCAGCACTACGAGGCGCCCGAGCTGCCCCGGCCGGACGGCGCGGTGCCCTACGCCGAGCTGCACGCGCACAGCAACTTCAGCTTCCTCGACGGGGCCAGCCACCCGGAGGAGTTGGCCGAGGAGGCCGCCCGGCTGGGGCTCACCGCGCTCGCCGTCACCGACCACGACGGCTTCTACGGGGTGGTCCGCTTCGCCGAGGCGGCCCGCGCGCTGCACCTGCCCACCATCTTCGGCGCCGAACTCTCCCTCGGGCTGCCCGGCCCGCAGAACGGCGAACCCGACCCGCTCGGCCGGCACCTGTTGGTGCTCGCCCACGGCCACGAGGGGTACGCCCGGCTGGCCGCCACCATCTCCCGCGCCCAGCTGCACGGCGGGGAGAAGGGCCGCCCGGTCTACGGCGAGCTGGAGGAGGTCGCCGCCGAGCTGCGCGACCACGTGCTGGTGCTCACCGGCTGCCGCAAGGGGCACGTGCCGGGCGCGCTGCTCACCGAGGGCGTGGACGCGGCGGCCCGGGAGCTGGACCGGCTCACCGCGCTCTTCGGCGCGGAGACGGTGGCGGTGGAGCTGACCGACCACGGCCACCCGGTCGACGCCGACCGCAACGACGCCCTCGCCGAGCTGGCCGCCGCCGCCGGGCTGCCCACGTGGCCACCAACAACGTGCACTACGCCACCCCGGGCCGCGGCGGCTGCCACCACCGTGGCCGCGGTGCGGGCCCGGCGCAGCCTCGACGAGATCGACGGCTGGCTGCCCGCCGCCGCCACCGCCCATCTGCGCAGCGGCGCGGAGATGGCGGCCCGGTTCGGCGCGTACCCGGGGGCGGTGGAACGGGCCGCCGAGTTCGGCGCGGAACTCGCCTTCGACCTGCAACTGGTCGCGCCGCGGCTGCCGGCGTACCCGGTGCCGCCGGGGCACACCGAGATGAGCTGGCTGCGCCACCTGACCGAGCAGGGAGCCCGGGAGCGGTACGGCCCGCGCGAGGCGCACCCCGAGGCGTACGCGCAGCTGGAGCACGAGCTGCGGATGATCGACGACCTCGGCTTCCCCGGCTACTTCCTGGTGGTCTACGACATCGTCGCGTTCTGCCGCGCGCAGGACATCTACTGCCAGGGCCGGGGCTCGGCGGCGAACTCGGCGGTCTGCTACGCGCTGCGGATCACCAACGTGGACGCCGTCCGGCACCGGCTGCTCTTCGAGCGTTTCCTCGCCCCCGAGCGGGACGGCCCACCCGACATCGACGTGGACATCGAGTCCGACCGCCGGGAGGAGGTGATCCAGCACGTCTACGCCCGGTACGGCCGGGAGCACACCGCCCAGGTGGCCAACGTCATCTCGTACCGGCCGCGGTCGGCGGTGCGGGACGTGGCCAAGGCGTTCGGCTTCTCGCCCGGCCAGCAGGACGCCTGGAGCAAGCAGATCGACCGCTGGGGCTCGGTCGCCTCGGTGGACGTCGAGGACATCCCCGAGCAGGTGGTCGCGTACGCCAACGAGTTGCAGACCTTCCCCCGGCACCTGGGCATCCACTCCGGCGGCATGGTGATCTGCGACCGGCCGGTGATCGAGGTCTGCCCGGTGGAGTGGGGCCGGATGCCCGGGCGCAGCGTGCTCCAGTGGGACAAGGACGACTGCGCGGCGGTCGGGCTGGTCAAGTTCGACCTGCTCGGCCTCGGCATGCTCTCCGCGCTGCACTACGGCTACGACATGATCGGGACGACCCTCGACCTGGGCGACATGACCCTCGACGACCCCGAGGTCTACGACATGCTCTGCCGGGCCGACTCGGTCGGGGTGTTCCAGGTGGAGAGCCGCGCCCAGATGGCCACCCTGCCCCGGCTCAAGCCGCGCTGCTTCTACGACCTGGTGGTCGAGGTGGCGCTGATCCGTCCCGGCCCGATCCAGGGCGGCTCGGTGCACCCGTACATCCGGCGCAAGAACGGCCAGGAGCCGGTGACGTACGCGCACCCGCTGATGCGCAACGCGCTGGAGAAGACCCTGGGCGTGCCGCTGTTCCAGGAGCAGTTGATGCAGCTCGCCATCGACCTGGCCGGCTTCGACGCGGCCGGCGCCGACCAGTTGCGCCGGGCGATGGGGGCCAAGCGCTCGGTGGAGCGGATGGCGCAGATCGCCGACCGGCTGTACGCCGGGATGGCCGAGCGGGGCATCACCGGCGAGCTGGCCGACGACGTCTACCGCAAGCTCACCGCGTTCGCCAGCTACGGCTTCCCGGAGAGCCACGCGATGAGCTTCGCCTACCTGGTCTACGCCAGCTCCTGGCTCAAGCGCTACCACCCGGCCCCGTTCCTGGCCGCCCTGCTCAACGCCCAGCCGATGGGCTTCTACTCGCCGCAGACCCTGGTGGATGACGCCCGCCGGCACGGCGTCGAGGTACGCCGCCCGGACATCAACGCCAGCGGGGCGAAGGCCGTGCTGGAGTCGGCGCCGGAGACCCGGTGGGGCAGCCAGCCGGGGGAGCCGCCGCACGCCTGGGGGTTGGGCGGCCCGGCGGTCCGGCTCGGGCTGGGCAGCGTACGCACCCTCGGTGACGACGTGGCCGAGCGGATCGAGGCGGAGCGGGCGGCCGGCGGGCCGTACCGGGACATGCCGGACCTGGCCCGTCGGGTCGGTCTCACCGCCGCGCAGCTGGAGGCGCTGGCCACCGCGGACGCCTTCGCCTGTTTCGGGCTGACCCGGCGGCAGGCGCTCTGGGCCGCCGGCGCGGCGGCCCAGGACCGGCCGGCCGGCTGCCCGGCACGGTGACCGGCGCGGCCCCGCCCACCCTGCCCGGGATGGAGGCGGTGGACCGCCTCGTCGCCGACGTCTGGGCCACCGGCCTGTCGCCGGAGAGCCACCCGGCCCGGTTCATCCGCGACCGGCTGGACGCGCTCGGCGCGGTGCCGATCGCCCGGCTCGGCCGGGTCGAGCCCGGCCAGCGGATCCGGGTCGGTGGGATCGTCACCCACCGGCAGCGCCCGGCGACCGCGGGCGGGGTCACCTTCCTCAATTTGGAGGACGAGACCGGAATGCTCAATGTCACTTGCTCCCCCGGCCTCTGGCAGCGCTACCGTCGAATCGCCCGCACCAGCGCGGCGCTGGTGGTGCGGGGCCGGTTGCAGCGGCACGAGGGGGTTACCAGCCTCACCGCGGACCGGCTGGACGCGATCGAGCCTCCGGTGGCTCCGGCATCCCGGGATTTCCGCTGAGCGGAGTGATCCACATTACGGTGTCCGGGTCCGGGAGGCGGGAGACTTCGGCACGCGCGGGCAGAGTGGCCCGCCCGGCCATGGGGGAAGAACGATGACCCTGAACAGCACACACATCGGTGGAGTGGCGAACGCCCGGCGCACCCGGCTGGCCGCCGGCTGGTCGCCGCCTCCGACGTCGAGGCCCGCGAGTACCAGGTGACCGACGGGCCGGTGGCCAACGCCCACCGCTCCCGCGCGGAGGAGGACCCCGCCGACGGCGGCGAGTCCTGACCCGGAGCGTGCCGCCACCGCCTCCGGGAGTCCGGTGGCGCGGGTGACTAGGCTCGACCGGGTGGAGCAGACTCGAACGCTGACCCCGCGTACCGCCGTCATCTGGTCGGTGCTCCGGGCCGAGCTGGAGCGCCGGGCCGGCGAGCGGCTCACCGTGCTCGACGTCGGCGGCGGGACCGGCGGCTTCGCCGTCCCGCTCGCCGAGGCCGGCCACTGGGTGACCGTGGTCGACGCCAGCCCCGACGCGCTCGCCGCGCTGACCCGCCGGGCCGCCGAGGCCGGGGTCGCCGACCGGGTACGCGCGCTGCAGGGCGACGGCGACGCGCTCGCCGGGCTGGTCGAGCCGGCCAGCGTCGACCTGGTGCTCTGCCACTCCGTCCTCGAGGTGGTCGACGAGCCGGCGTCGGTGGTGTCGGCGCTGGTCGGCGCGCTGCGCCATGGTGGCGCGGCCAGCGTGCTGGTGGCCGGCAGGGCCGCCGCCGTGCTCGGCCGGGCGATGAACGGTCACCTCGACGTGGCCGCCGCGCTCGCCGCCGACCCGGACGGCACCGCGGGGCCACGGGACACCCTGCGCCGCCGCTACGACGTGGACGGCGCCGCCGCGCTGCTGACCGCCGGCGGACTCACGGTCGAGGAGATCCACGGGGTACGCGTCCTCGCCGACCTGCTCCCCGCCGCGGTGGCGGACGGCCAGCCGGCCGCCCTGGTGGAGCTGGAGCGGGCCCTGGCGGCCCGGTCGCCGTACCGGGACCTCGCCGCCCAGCTGCACCTCTTCGCCCGCCGCCCGGCATGACCGGCCCGTCGCCGGCCGTGGCTGGGCGACCAGGTCCGCTCGACCCGGTCGCGCCGCGCTACGGCGGCGGCAGCCTCGCCGACGTGCTGCCCAGCGCCCTGGCGGTGCTCGGCGTCCCCGGCGCGGTCGACCTGCTCGGCCTGGGTCCCCGGCTGGCCGGGGTACGCCGGATCGCCGTGCTGCTGGTGGACGGGCTCGGCTGGTACCAGATCCCGACCGCCACCCGGTACGCGCCGACCCTGGCCGGCCTCGCTGCCACCGTCGGCGCCCCGCTCACCGCCGGCTTTCCCTCCACCACCCCGACCAACCTGGTCAGCCTGGGCACCGGCGCCGCCTCCGGCGCCCACGGCGTGCTCGGCTTCAAGGTCCGGGTCCCCGACACCGACCGGGTGCTCAGCCACATCGAGTGGGCCGGCGACCCGGACCCGTTGATTTGGCAGCCCGTGCCCACCCAGTACGAGCGGGCCCGCGCCGCCGGCGTCGCGGTCACCGTGGTCAGCCGCCCCGAGTACGGCGGCAGCGGCCTCACCCTCGCCGCCAACCGGGGCGGCGACTACCGGGGCGCCTCCGACGTCGACGCGACTCGCCCGGCAGATGCTCACCGCCCTCGCGGCCGGCGCCGGCCCGACCCTGGTCTCCGGCTACCACCCCGACCTGGACCGGCACGGCCACCTCACCGGGGTCGACTCGGCGCCCTGGCGGCTCGCCGCCGCCGACGTGGACCGGCTGCTGGTCCGGCTGGTCGACGGGCTGCCGCGGGACGCCGCGCTGCTCGTCACCGCCGACCACGGCCAGCTCAACGTGCCGCCGGGCCGGCGGGTCGACTTCGACACCGACGCCCGGCTGCGGGCCGGGGTGCGGGTGATCGCCGGCGAGCCCCGGGTCCGCTACCTGCACGTCGAGCCGGGCGCGGTCGCCGACGTGCTGGCCGCCTGGTCGGCGGTGCTGGGTGACGCCGCCCGGGTGACGACCCGCGACGAGGCGGTGGCCACCGGCTGGTTCGGGCCGGTGCCGGAGGAGCACCTGCGCCGGATCGGCGACGTGGTGGTGGTCTGCCGCGACACGTACGCGGTGGTCGCCACCCGGTCGGAGAAGCCGATGGAGTCGCGCCTGGTGGCGTACCACGGCGCGGACACCGCGGCCGAGATGACCATCCCGCTGCTGGTCGTCCGGGGCTGACCGCCCGGTGGTCGGGCCGGCCGGTGGTCGGGTGGTCGGGCCGCTGCGTTGTCGGACCGGGCGGCTAGCCTGCGGGGATGGGCCGCAGCCAGTCGTTGCCCCGGGGCGGCGATCCGCGCTTCGGGCCGGACGCCGACGACACCGGCTGCTCGATGCTGCACGTCGACATGGACGCGTTCTTCGCCTCGGTCGAGGTGCGCCGCCGCCCCGAGCTGCGCGGCCGGCCCGTCGTGGTCGGCGGGATCGGGCCGCGCGGCGTGGTCAGCTCCGCCAGCTACGAGGCCCGCCGGTACGGCGTCCGCAGCGCCATGCCCACCGCGCGGGCCCGGGCGCTCTGCCCGCACGCCGTCTACCTGCCGCCCGACTTCACGCAGTACACGGCGGCCTCCCGGGCGGTGATGCGGATCTTCCGGGACGTCACCCCGCTGGTCGAGCCGCTCTCGCTGGACGAGGCCTTCCTCGACGTGGCCGGCGCCCGCCGGCTCTTCGGCTCCCCGGCGGAGATCGCCCGGTTGATCCGCCGCCGGGTCGCCGAGGAGCAGCGGCTGAGCTGCTCGGTGGGGGTGGCGTCGAGCAAGTTCGTGGCCAAGCTCGGCTCGACCCGGGCCAAGCCGGACGGCCTGCTCGTGGTGCCGGCGGCCCAAGTGCTCGACTTCCTGCACCCGCTGCCGGTGTCGGCGCTGTGGGGGGTGGGGGAGCGTTCGGCCGAGGCGCTGCGCCGCCTCGGCCTGGCCACCGTCGGCGACCTCGCCGAGGCACCCCTGGGCCTGCTCCGCCGGGCGGTCGGCGAGGCCGCCGCGACTCACCTGCACGAGCTGGCCTGGGGGCGGGACCAGCGCCGGGTCAGCCCCGAGCACGTGGAGAAGTCGATCGGCGCGGAGGTGACCTTCGACGCCGACGTCGTCGACCCGACGGAGATCCGCCGGGCGCTGCTCGCCCTGGCCGAGAAGGTGGGCGCCCGGCTGCGCGGCGCCGGTCAGGTGGGGCGCACGGTGTCGCTCAAGGTCCGGCTGGCCGACTTCCGCACGGTCAACCGGTCCCGCACCCTGGGCGTGCCGACCGACACCGCCCGGGAGATGTTCGACACGGCCTGGGCGCTCTGGACCGCCCTCGGCCCCGGTGAGCCGATCCGCTTGGTCGGCGTACGGGTGGAGGGGCTGGCCGCCGCCGGGGAGACGCCGCGCCAGCTCACCCTGGGGGCGCCCGAGCGCGGATGGCGGGAGGCGGAGGCGGCGGCCGACGCCGCGGCTGCCCGATTCGGGCGATCCGTCATAGGTCCGGCCAGTCTTCTCGGCAAGCGTCATCCGGGTCGAGACGAAAATCCGACCCGGCCGTAGGTCGTCCCGCTTTCCGACGCGCGAGCCCCCTCGTAGACTTGCGGGTAAGCAGCCGGTTGGCTGCCACGGTCTGTCGGCCCGAGCGGGCCGACCAACGTGACCGGGGAGGAGTGCCGTGCCGCTCTCGGAGCACGAGCAGCGGCTGTTCGAGCAGATCGAGCGGTCGCTTGCCGAGGACCCCAAATTCGCCTCGGCCGTGCGCGCCAGCGACCCGCGTTTCCACGCGCGGCGTCGCGTGCTCGTCGCTGCCGGCGTGGTCATTGCTGGCCTGGCCCTGTTGGTCTACGGCGTCGTGATCACCACCGCGCTGGTGTCAGTGGCGGGCTTCGTCGTGATGTTGGCCGCGTTGGGCTACGCAGTGCAGTCGCACCGCCGGGCTCAGTCGCCCGACCTGCACGTGGTGGGCGGCACGACCAGTCGTCGTCGTCCCCGTGGTGGTCGTACCGGCCGGCGGGGCTCGTTCCTCGACCGGATGGAGGACCGCTGGCGGCAGCGCCCGGAGGGGCACCGCTGACCACGTCCCACCCCTGAGGGGGTGACGCGACGGCGTGTCGTCGGCTTCTCCGGCGAGCGTGGTCGCATCGTCGCGCCCTGATCCACCAGCTGAGCGTCCAGTGGCCGGCTGACCCTCGGACCCCCGCGGGCCGACGTGAGCGCCCGTCCGCTTGTTTCCCCTTCCCGCGTCCCGGCCGCACCCAGACGGTGTGGCCTTCCTTCTTCGCGCGGGCGCCTGTCCACTCCCGACTCCGCGGTACGCCACCGGCGGTGTCCCGTCCGCCGGCGGGGGAGCGCCGGCGGACGGGACCCGGTCAGCGGGCCAGGCGGCCGGCCAGCAGGCGACGTGGACTCCACCGCAGCAGGCGGTGCCGCACCTGGCCGCCCGTCGCGACGAGGCGGGCGGAGGTGTCCGCGATGGCGCGCCGCCAGCGCAGCAGCACCGACGGCGGCAGCACGGCCGCCACGCAGGCGGGTCCGTCGGTCCGCCCGCGCGGCGAGCGCCCCGCGTACGGTGCGCAGCGCCGGGTGCAGCGCCTCCCCGGTGAGCGGATCGCGGGCGTACCGGGCCCGCTCCTCGGCGCGGCCGAGCAGCCGGGCCGCGGTCGCCGCCAACGCGTCCTCGGTGAGCCTGTCCCGGACCAGCCGGTCGGCGGTCGCCCGGGGGGTCTCCGTCCGGTCCACCGGAACCCGGAAGTCCACCAGCGTGTCCAGCAGCTCGTCCCAGGCGGCGTGGGCGTCCGCGCGGACCCGGTCGGCATCCACCCCGACCATCACCTCGCGCGCCCC
>NZ_JAEVHJ010000296.1:0-8518 GCF_016802855.1 Micromonospora sp. ATA51
GTCACCGGCATACGCAAGCTACTCGCCACGCAGGTGTTGATGTCGTTGGCAGGCCGCGGACCCGCACCATTCTGATCGTGCGCCGCACGGCCGCCGCTATATCGCCGCCGCGAACGCGGTCACTCTGCTCCGAGGCAGCGACGAGGGCAGGACCGTGTTGATCGGTAGACTCTGCCAGGAACCGCTAACTCTCATGGCTAACCGGGCGTCCCGGGTGCGTTACGAGGGGTGCGTGCAGCGAACAGCCGTTCCTTCCCAGGAGAGTGCGCGCACCTGGCTCTGCCGGCTCCGCCTGAAAATGACCCCGTGGTTCCGGGGCGAAAGGGTCACTTCACCGGGTCCTGGCTAGACCCAGGACACCAGGCGTGACCAAGCCGCTGATCCTTGGGCTGATCGCCGAACGCGAGACGGCAGCAAGACGTTGCTCAGCCTGGCCGACCACACCGATCCGGCGACACCCGCTGACTCGACCGTCGCCAGCCCTCGGGGGATGTCACTCGCGTGTCAGGCCCGGTGGCAGCGCGTCTTCGTCGGGTCGTACCCGGCGGGTGTTGGTCACGGGGTCGCGTTGGACGGTGTGGATCAGTTGTTCCGGGCCGCCGACGCAGGTCCAGGTGTCGTCCCAGAGTGCGGAGACCAGCCACGATCGGTCGGCGGGGAAGAACAGGTCGGGCAGTGATCCACGGGCGTGGCGTATGTGACCACCGGTGCGCCAGGTGAGGGCCTGCTCGGGTCCGGCCTTGATCAGCACGTACGGCCAGTTCCAGTAGAGCGACACCCTGGGGGCCTGGGGAAGGACGACGTCGTGGGCGCCGGTGTCGAGGTAGGCCAGCCACCAGGGCTGGTCGGGGGTGTGCGTGATGAGGTCTTCGACCAGGGCGTGCTCGTAGGCGACGGCGGTGACATCGTCGGCCTGGTACGTGGTGGCGTAGGCGTCGAAGATCGGCGGGATGGCGGTGGTGATCGAGACGCCGGCGGTGGTGTGACCGGCGATCCATTCCACGTCGGCGGCGGTGCCGATGCGCCAGTCCCGGCCGTCCTTGCTGACCTGCACACCACTATTTAAGCCGCTGCGGTGATGGTTGGCGTGAAAATCGGGCTGGTCGCGGTACGGCCGGCGGCCTCCGTCATGGTCAGTCACACCGTGCTCTTCCCCCGCTCGATGTGGGGGCTGATGCTCCCGGACCTCGCACAGCGGGTCCGAGATGCCCGGCGGCGGGTGCGGCAGGCTGGGGTTGCCGTGCCCGCTGGGCCGGGAGTGGGGATGGCTCTGTGTGTTCCGCCGTGCCTGTGGCTGACCTTCGAGGTGCCGCCCACTCGCGCCTCGCGGGCGGGTTGGTTGAACGGGCGCGGCACCGCTGGCCGTAGATGCTGGTGCCCGGAGGTGGTGGGTATGGCTGCGTGTGTTTCGCCGAGATTGCTTGGCTGACGGTAGGAGATGCCACGCGCCGCTTCGTCGTCTGTGGATCCGGCAGACCGCTGATGGAGACCCGCGACCTGCGTTCGCATCGCTAGAAGGTGCCGGCAAACCCGAACCCACAGACCAGGGCCACTCGAGAGAACCGACCGATGAAGGGGAGCGCGACGGTGGCGAAGCTGTGGATCGGCGTGGACATCGGCAAGACCCACCACCATGTCGCCGCCGTCGACGGTGACGGCCATCTGGTCTACTCCCGCCGGGTCGCCAACGACGAGACCGCCCTCCTGACGGTCATGGCCGAGGTGTCGACGCATGGCCGTCCGGTCTGCTGGGCGGTGGACGTCACCACTGGCCTGTCGGCGCTGCTGCTGACCCTGCTGTGGCGGCGGCAGGTCCAGGTCCGGTACGTCTCCGGTACGGTCGCGTTCCACATGGCCGCCGCGTTCGCCGGAGAGAACAAGACCGACGCCCGCGACGCGGTGGTCATCGCCCAGACCATCCGCATGCGGCCCGACATCCCGATCCTGGAACCCTCCGACCGGCTCCTCGCCGAACTCACCGTGCTCACCGGCTACCGCGCCGACCTTGTCGGCCAGCGCGTCGCCACCCTGTTCCGATTGCAGGAACTACTCACGGGCATGAGCCCCGCCCTGGAGCGGGCTGTGGACCTGAACCGCAAAGGCCCGATGATGGTGCTGGCGTGCTGGCAGACGCCGGCCGCGATCCGGCACGCCGGCGTCGACCGGATCACCGCCCTGCTCCGACGCGGTCACGTCAAGAACGCCGTCCACGTCGCCGAGGCGATGGTCGCCGCCGCACGGCAGCAGACCGTCACGCTGCCCGGCCAACGCGCCGCCGCCGTGGTAGTCGGGCAGATGGCCACCGAGATCCTCGCCCTGGAGCAACGCATCGCCGCCGTCGACGACCTCATCGCCGACCAGCTCGACCAGCACCCCCTGGCGCCGATCATCGGGAGTCTGCCGGGCATGGGCCCCCTGCTCACCGCCGAACTGCTCGTCCACACCGCCGGAATGACCGAGTACGACAGCCCGGCAAAACTCGCCGCCCACGCCGGCTTGGCGCCTGTTTCCCGCGACTCCGGAACGGTTTCCGGAAACCATCGGCAGCCCCGCCGCTATCACCGGAGACTGAGCCTTTCCGCGTAACGGGTCGTGGCGTTGGGTGATCAGGTTGTGCGGTTGTGGTCGAAGTGCAGGAGTACGAGGGCTGCCGCGGTGATCCTGCCGATGCTCCAAGGGCAGAGGCTGACGTTGCGCAACGCTTTGAAGGTGGTCTTGAGCAGGGAGTTTCCGCGTTCGCCGATGGCGCGGACACCGTTGTGGGCTCTGTTGAACTGCTGCTGCACGTCGGTGCAGGCGCCGTTGCGCGGCTTCTTGAACGCGATCGTGATCGTGTCGGCTTCGCCTTCGTAGCCGAGGTCGCCGAGCACCCGACGGTCGTCGTTGGTCCAGGTGGCCAGCAGCGGCAGGATGTCGTGTTCACGCAGGGCGGTCGTGTCGTGTTCCCGGCCGGCCGTACCGGCGAGGTCCACAGCGGCCACCCGTCCGGAGCGGTCACGACCTGCACGTTGCCACCATGGTTGTCGTGTTTGCCGGACCACCACAGGTCCACCCCTGGTGTCGGCCCAGGTGTGCGGCACCGGTCAGTCTCGATCAGGGTCCCGTCGATGTTCACGTGGGCGTAGCCGGCCACTTTCGCCGCCAGCAGCACCGATTCCAGCCGCGGCGCGTGGGCGGCGAGGACCCGGATGCCCTCGTGCAGGTAGTCGTAGCCGGTCGACGAGCTGACCTGGTTGTCGAGGGCCAACTGTTTGATCCGAGTGCCGTCGAGGAACCAGCGGATCACCAGGATCGCCTGCTTGAAGCAGCCCAGCGCCCGGGTCCCGGTACGGGTCCCGAGCCGCTGCCGTTCAGCGTGCAGGAGCCCGGACAGGAACAACACGGTCTCCTCGCGCACGGACAGCTCGGCGGTGTATGTGACACTCATGGCGACGCAGGACCCCTACTGAAGTTGATCTGTGAGAGGACCACTTCATACCGGGGTTCTGCGTCTTTCCCTTGCACCACAACGGGTTCCGGCGTGTCTACACCGATCATCAGGGCAGCTACCCGACGTACTCACACCGTTGCGCGGAAAGGCTCACTGCGGCACATCTTGTGGATGGCGGCGTTCACCGCCGCCAGGGAATGCCCTACCTCCCGCGCCTACTATGAGAAGAAACGCGCCGAGGGTAAACACCACCGCCAGGCCATGCTCGCCCTCGCCCGACGACGCGTCGACGTCCTCTGGGCACTCATCCGCGACAACAAGACATTCACCCGACCGGCACCGGCGATCCACGCCGCAGCCTGAACCAGACCGCTCCCCGCCGACGCGACCCCGGTCCCGCCGGCCGCCCCACCCTGCCTATCAAGATCACCCGGAGTCACATGGAGACTCCTAAGACGGTGCTCTATCTGTATACGCAGGTTCGCTACCTGCGGGTTCCTATTCTGGTTCCTTGGTCACTGGTCGCACCCGCGCGTTGCTGTGCTCGCTTGCCGGAGATCAGCGGACATGTCCTGGTGATCGAATGAGCCCTCATCTGACGGCAGCGACCTGAGCGAGGTCAGTCTGCTGGCGGAGTGGGAATCTGCCACAGGGCACTGACTGGCATGGCGCGGAGTCTGTCGCCGAACGGCAGCGTGGAGGTTCCGGTGTGGAGGACGATGCCGGCGATGAAGTCGTCGCCGAGGCGGTCGGCGAGTCGGCGTAGCCCGCGGAAGTCCTCAGGTCCGACGGTGGTGGCTGCCTTGACCTCGATCCCGACGACGTGACCAGATCTGTTCTCAAGCACCGCGTCGACCTCGTACCTGCTCTGGTCGCGGTAGTGGGACAGGTCGGCGAACTGCTCGGACCAGGTGAGCTGGCGGGACAGCTCGGACAGGACGAATGATTCGAGCAGCGGGGCGAACGGTGCGCCCGGCCGGAGCAGCGCCCGGGCGTCGATCGCGATCTCGTTGGCGGCGATGCCCGAGTCGACGAAGATTATTTTTGGAGCGGCGGTGGCGCGGGTGCCCAGGTTGCGGGACCAGCCGGGGATCCGCTTGATCAGGAATATCTCTTCCAGGGCCTGGAGGTAGCGGGCGATCGTCGGCCGGCTCAGTCCGAGTGCGGATTCGAGGGAGTTGGCGGCGATGATGGTCGCGGATCTGGCCGCGAGGAGGCGTACCAGCTTGCGCAGCTCGCCCTTGTGCTGGATGTCGGACAGCTGCCGCACATCGCGATCGATGAGTGCTTGGACGTACGCGTCGAGGAACCGTTGGCGGCGCCGCGGGTCGGCGCGGGCCGTGGCCTCGGGCAGGCCGCCGCGCACGACTCTGGCCGCGTAGTCGGCGCGGGTCACGTCCGACTCATGTCGCAGTTCGGGGCCGAGCGCGAAGATGGCGTCGACGAATCCGTCCGGCTCGCCGTCGAGCTCGCCTTGGGAGAACGGCCAGAGCTCGACGGTTTCCATCCGGCCGGGCAACGCGTCCGGGGCTGCCACCATACCGAACAGCCGCGATGAGCCGGTGAGCAGATACCGGCCAGGACGAGGGTCCTCGTCGACGGCTGCCTTGATGGCCAGCAGCAGCTCCGGAGCGCGCTGGATCTCGTCAACCACCAGCAGTTCGGAGGAGTCCACGAAGCCGACCGGGTCGGCGATCGCCGCTGCCCGGTCCTGCGCCCGATCGAGATCACGGCGCTCGGCGAGCCGGTCGCCGGCGACGATGCGAACCAGGGTGCTCTTGCCTGTCTGGCGTGCCCCGCTGATCAGCACGACGCGGGTGTCGGCCAGGGCGGCGTCGACCTGCGCGGCGGCGCGGCGGGGAGTCAGGTGCGGTGTGGGCACACGTCACAGTAACTGACGGGGGTTTCGATCTGCGAGGGCTTACGCTTTCGATCTGCGGCAGATCGGTGTTCGATATGCGGGCTCCTTGTGTTCGACTTGCGGCTGTCGCCCCGGGAGGACCGCCGCTCCTCTCCCACACGGACTCGGAACCGACGACGGACCGCCATCGCCGGCGCGTCACCCGGCTCCGGCCGTACGCAGGTCGGCGATGAGCTGGTCGAGCAGGCGTTCCTCCATCACCGCTCGGCCGGTGCGCCGCATCGACTCGCCTAGCGACTCGTCCCACGGCGTCCCGACGGGCGTACCGAGCAGGGCCGTGCCGGTGCCCGCCGCAGGCAGGTAGTCGGCGGCGGTCATCCGCCACGGAACCGCGCGCGGGTACCGCTGCAGCGCCGCCGCCGTCAGCCGTACGCCGGTCCAGTCGAAGTCGTTGCGCCACCGGATCACCGCTGCCCTGGAGGCGGCGCGCAGCAGTGTGTGGACGGCTACTGACGGCACCCCCTCCGTGCAGACCAGCGGCGGAACCTGGGCCCCGAGGGCGGCGGTGGCCGCGCGGAGCACGGCGGGGTTCTCGCAGACGAAGACCTCGTCGCAGGTCAGGGTCAGCGGTGCCAGGCGCAACTGGTGCAGGGTGACCCGGGTCGGCACGCCCGCCTGGGTGGCCTCGGTCAGCCACCGCCCGACCAGGCCGCCGGTGGCCGGCACGTTGAGCACCAGCACCTGGCTGGCGAGGTCGTCCGGGACCAGCCCGACCGACTCCCACAACGCCCGCTCCCGCTCGCCGTCGACCGGTAGCGCTGTCTGCTGCCACGCGGCGACGGCACGGAGGACGAGCCCGCGCAGCGGCCCTTCGGTGAGGGCCTTCGTGTCGTCCAGCACCCGGTCGGCGAAGACCGGCATCGGTTCGTCGGCTGCGGGCAGCGCGTCCAGTACGCGGACGACGTCCTGGAACGGCAGCCCGGTTCGCACGACGCGGGTCAGGGTACCGTCGCGGCGTAGGCCGTCGAGCCATTCGGCGTACCAGGTGGTGCTGGCGTGCCGGCCGTCGTGGGCCACGGCGAGAACGGCATCCCGGGCCACCGCCTCGCGTTTGAGGTCGGCCGGCCGGTTACGCAGCGGGGCCGACGCGGTGAGCACGTCGGCCAGGCCCAATCCGTGTGCCGCCCGCAGGTGCTCGTCCACCTCAGCCAGTCGGACGCTGAGGCGGGACGCAGTGGCGGAGCGGTGGGTACCGGTGATGCCGATAATCACGAGACGTTCGTCGTCAGTGGGGGCGGCCAACGTCACGGTGGCGTCGAGCCGGCCACCGGTGCGTTCCAGGCTGCGCCGGGCGGCCGTGAGCAACCGTCGCCAGCCCGGCTGCTCGACCAGGTTCGTCGATCCGCCGTGATCGCCAGGCCGCTCTGGCTGCTCGGTCAACGCCTGTCGGCCGAACCGGTCCGACGGCCGGTCGTCGCGTCCGCCGGTCATTCGTCGGCGAGGTCGAGCAGGACGCCGGCCCGGTCGGCATCCCCGCGACCGTCCGGGGCGCGGCGAGTCTCCGGGGAGCCGAGCGCGCGAGCCAGCGTTCCGTCGAAGTCGGCGATGTTGGTCGAGCCGTCCCAGACCAGCAGCACGGTGGACACCGCGTGCTCCACGGCGGAGTGGGACAGGTCGTAGTGGGCGGCGCCGCTGACCGCCGGGTGGGTGGCCCAGAGGTCGTAACCGGTCATGAACAGGTCCAGGTCGAACTGTTTCGCCAGGGCCATCAGTTCCCCTCGGCCGGTGTCGTCCACGCCGGCGAACGCCTCGTCGAGGCCGAGCAGTCGGGGTGCGTCAGGCCGTGCCGAGCCGAACAGCGCGTTGGCGGCGGCGAAGAGCGGCAGGTGCAGGGAGACCGACTGTTCGCCGCCGGAGAGCTGGCTGTGCCGGGCTCGGGTCAGTGCCTCCGTGCCGCCGCCGGGCCGGTGCAGGGTGAACGCGAACGTTCGCCACTGCCGGTAGTCGAGGACGTCACCGAGGAGTTCCCGGCACGGCCGCTCGGGCGCTGCCGCCCGCGCCGTCTTGATCCTAGCGGCGAAGTGCCGGCGCATGGCGGTGAGCTGGGCCGGCCCCAGCCGGGCCGGATCGCGTTCGAGCAGCTTGCAGACGTCGCGTTGTTCGGCGTCGAGGTCGTCGGCGAGCCGCCAGCCGACGCCGACGGTGAGCCCGGAGGACATCCGGCGGGCCCGCATCTGGCTGTCCATTGCCGCCACCAGGTCGCGGGCCTCGATGGTCCGGTGATGGATCTGCCGGGCAAGTTGCCCGAGCAGGGCGTCCTCCAGCACCCGCTGTTCGGAGTCGGTGAGCAGTTGTTCCTGGTCGTGGCGCTCCCGGGCGATCCGGTCCGCGAAGTGGGCGACCGGGGTCAGGCCCTGCTCGTCGGCGACCCGGACGACGATCACCCCGTCGTCGGTGTCCCATTCGGGTCGGTGGTCGAGGCCGGCGGCCGGCAGTTGTGCCTGCAGTTCGGTCAGCGCGGTGGTGAGCCGGGTGGCGCTCTGCTTGAGTGACGTCTCGGTGGGGCTCAACTCCCGGGTGGCGGCGAGGATCGCCTCGTGCAGGGCCGCCACCTGCGGGTGTAGCTCGTCGCCCGGGGTCTGCGCCGGCCAGCGCAGATCGGTGGGGCACCGCAGCAGGCCCAGCAGGTCCGGCTGGGCGTACGGGCGCAGCCGCTGAGCATCGTGCTGAGCCTCGGCGACGGCAGCGGTCACGGCCTGCTCGCCCAGTTCCACCCGGGTCAGCACGGCGGCCCGCCGTTCCCGGGCGGAGCCGAGCTGGGTGCGGGCCTGCTCGATGGCCTGCTCCGCCTCGGTGATCTCGTCGGCGGTGCGGGCAACGTCGGCCAGCACCCGTTCCGCGTCGGCGCCGACGCTGTCGCGCAGCGTCCGGTACGCCTCGGCCTTGTCCCGGTGCCGGGAACGGGCGGTGCGCGCGGTGTCCTCGGCGGCGGTGAACCGGTCGATCGCCTCGTCGTGCCGCTGCCGCGCCTGGTCCTCCTGCTCGGCAGCGCGCGCGGCGGCTGGCCGCGCGCTCTCCAGGCGTACGCCTCGCTTCTCGAAGCGGTCCACCGCCTCCGCCGTGTCGTCGAGCCGGTCCACCGGTAGCGACCGCTCCGCAATCGTCCGGCGCAGCGCGGCAGTCGCGGCGGCCCGCTCGGCCAGGGCCTGGTCGAGGCGGGCGGCGGA
>NZ_JAEVHJ010000297.1:0-8501 GCF_016802855.1 Micromonospora sp. ATA51
AGACCAACATCGCCCGCGCCACCCGACGCGCCAACCGCCGCCCACACGACCTCATCACCGCCGTGACCAGCAGCAACCCCAGAACGCAATGACCCTGCCCTGGAATATGAGCCGATCGCGGCACGAGCGCGGGTTTGTGGTCACGGCACTAGCCGCTCTGTCATCGGCTCAAAAGCGGATGGGGAACTACCCTTCGGCCCTCTCTGTCCGGTCGAGCGCCAAGAGCGGCGGGCCGCTGGCGCTGCGCACCGCCGTCGGCGCCGCTGGTCACTGCTCGACGCTCGACCCGGCGTCAACCCGTGCGCCCGGGCCGGTGCTGCCTACTTTTCGGCCAGGCTGTCACCAATCTGGGTGGCCAGGGCGATGGTCTCGCCCTGGGGTTTGGCGTCGAGATCGGCGAGGGCTTTGGTTAGGGCGCGTAGCAGGGTGCGGATGCCGTCGGCGTCGGCGAGGGCTTGGCGGGCGTGCATGGCGCGGGTGTAGAGGGCTTCGTTGTAGTGGTCCAGACCGATGGCCTTGTCGAGCAGGTCGGATGCGGCCTTCGGGTCGCTGTCGATGAGGTCGTCGGCGAGCAGGAGGTGGGCTTCGGTTCCCCATCGGCGTACGGCTTCGCGGTGCGGCTGAAGCCATTCGTAGTCTTGACCGTCGGCCAGCGGCGCCGTGTAGAGGTTGCAGGCGGCGGTGAGCAGGTCGCGGCGGCGCGGGCTGGTGGCGATGGCTGCGGTCCGCAGGAGGTCGCGAAGCGTCCAGACGTCAACGTCGACGGTGGCCGGGTCGAGTCGGTAGCGTCCCGCGGTTTTGATGACGTAGGCGTTCTTTGGCTCTGCGGTGCCGGCGCGGCCGAGGACGTGCCGCAGGTTGCTGGCGTTGGTATGGACGCGTTGGTCGGCTTGGCTGAGGCGGGCGTCGGGTTCGAGGTATTCGCCGATCTCGCGGGTGGTCACTCCGTCGGGGTGGCAGGCGAGGAACACGGCGAGCTCGAGGGCCTTGGCGCGCAGCGGCCGGCCGGGCTGGGTGATGTTGTCGATCCGCGGCTCGCCGAGCACCCGGAGCTGTGCTTTGCGGGTGGTCGCGTCGGGCTGCGCGGTGACCGGGGCCGGTTGTTCGGTGGGCTTGGTGTCGGTTCGTTTGGCGTGCAGTGGGACGACCGCGATCGGTACAGAGGGTGACGCGACAGCAGGCGGTTTTCCGGTCTGCGCCTCGCGCAGGGTCGTGAGGATCTGGATCGCCGTGTCGTGGTCGAGTACGGGCAGGCGCGGTAGCACCGACTCGGCCGCCTGGCTGGACACGAGCGTGGTGTGGCCGTCCGGGCCGACCTCGACGGTAGTGCCGTGGGTCCATTCGCCGAGCAGCAGGGCCGAGACGTGCAGGTCGGCGCCGAGGGCGAGGGCGGTCTTGGCGCGCATGCGGGCGCCTGCCGGCGGGGTTTGGGTGATGAGCATGATCGGCGGCAGCGCCTCCTCGTCGGGGGCCTGCTGGCGCGGGGTGTCCAGGTCCGTGAGGGCGTGTTCGTCGAGGATGCGGCTGCGGTGCAGGAGCTTGGTTTCCATCACGGTGAGCACGTCAGCCGTGCTGTCGGCGACGTGTAGTCGTGGCCACGGGTCGAGGGCGGCCGTGTCGGGGCCGAGCAGTGTTTCCAGGGTGGTGGCGTCGATGATGACTTCGCCGCGTCCGTCGGGGTGGTGCGGGCCGCCGGATGCCAGGACTGCGACCAGGGCGGCGCGGGCCGCGGCGTGGGCGCCGTCGCCGACGATGCCGGTTCCGCCCGGCGGCAGCGGTGCAAGGTCGGGCACGAGTGCGGACGGCTCGCTGTGATGGTCATCCGGATTCGTCAGTTCCGGGTTGCGGGCCACGGCGCGGTGCAAGTGGAGCACTGGCGGTGGCAGTTGCTTGGGTGGGTCGGCTTCGGGCTCGCCGGTGTATCGGCGGCGGCGTTGCGCCCAGACCAGCGCGACGGCGGCGCTGATCGCGGCGGCAAGTGACCACGGCAGCCAGTTAGACGGCGATAGCTGCACCCCATGCTCGTCCGCTGCCACAGTCGAGGTTTGCGTGTCGCCGGCAGCTGGCGAGGCGGACGGCGACTCCGACGCGGTGGCGGTGGAGGTCGGTGGCAGGGTAGGTGAGGTGGACTCTGGCGGGCTCGGGGTTGCCGGTGGTGTGCTGCTGGGGACTGGTGCTGCTTCCTGATCGGGCGTGGCCGACGGCACGGTAGGACTGGGCGAGTCTAAGGCAGCAGGCGGCGATGCCGAGGGGGTCTCGGTCGATGGTGGTGGCGCCGGCGGAGCCGGCGGTGCCGCCGGTGTGGCGGTCTCTGGTGGGCGGGCGTCGGCGGGTAGCCGTAGCTCCCAGCCGGGGTAGATGAGGTTGCAGTCGCGGAGGGTGCCGCCGACTCGAGGGAAGTGGCGGTGTTTGTTCAGGCGGCAGATCTCCGGCCATCTGTTCGCGTCGCCGAGCCACTGCTTGGCGATTGTGGTCAGGGTGTCGTGTCGCTCGACGGTGTAGACGTAGCGGGTGTCTGCGACCCGGATCAGCGCGGGACCTCGCGCGAGGGCCTGCCGAGGAATCACACCGCCGTCCCCAGCGGAGGCGACGGCCGCAGACCTGTCAGCGCCCTCCCCCACGTTGGGGGATCCGACGGAGGTGACGGCGATCGCGGCGGTGCCGGCCAGGCCGAACACGAGCCGGTGCAGCGGTGCCGGAAGCCTCAGCGCCGGGATCCGCCACCGGGTCAACACCGCGAACAGCTCGGCGACCAGGAGCAGCGCGAACGTGGCCCACAGCAGCCACAACGCCCAGACGGCCGCGCCAGCAAGAACGTTCGGGGTGAACCGTCCGCTCGGCTCGTCGAACCAGGCGACGATCTGCGGCCACGTCGGCAGCCGTTCAACCGGGTCGCCACCCACGGTCCACAGCAGCACAGGCACGCCAACCAAGAAGATCAGGGTCCCCACGACGGCGCGGACTGCCCGGACCGCACCCGCCGACCGCCGCCCTGGCGGCCGACGGGATATTGACTCGCGCGGTGCGTAGACCGTGGGACGGGCGTACTCGGCCAGCCGATTGGCTTTGTCCCCCGAATCCTGCGCCACTCTCTCTCGCCTCCACCCGCGCCGATGCTCACCTTCCCCCGCATACACGAGGATGACTGCCGATGGCCATCTCGCGGAGAAGGATTCTCACCATACGCGCACGAGGGATCACTACGCGGGACTAAGGTTGACGATCCACTCCCCCGCCGGGAGAGACTGCCGCACATGCCAAACGGGGGCATCCAGCTATCCATCGATCTCAACTCGTCGGCCATCGCCGCCACCATCGACCGACACGGCGCCCGGATCCCCGTCATGCTCGACGGTCGCCTCGTCATGCCGCACGGCGTCGCCCTCGACCCCAGCGGCCACATCCAGGTCGGAGTGCCCGCAGCGTCCGAACCGTCGGTGCACCATCAGTTCGTCAGCGACCCGCTGGAGCTGCTCGGCAGACCAGAGGCCGACCAGCCGATCGACGGCGTGCAGCTGCTCGCCGCACAGCTGTGGCATGTCGCCGACCAGGCCGCCCGTCAGGCCGGTGAGCCAATCACCGCCCTGACGGTGACCATCCCGCCAAACTGGGGACCCCGCCGCCGGACACAACTCGCCGATGCGGCAGCCCGGGCCAGCCTGCCCGCCCCTGCCATGGTCACCGCACCAGCAGCCCTCGCCGCCTACACCAGAACCCGCGGACTTACCGCACCTGACGGCTCCTGCCTGCTGATCTGCCAGGCCGACCGCCAGCCGGTCACCCTGACCATCCTTCAAACAAGCGCCGACGGATACCACGAGCTGGCGACACGATCGATTGACCTACCCCGCGACCTCAACCAGGTCCTCGCCCAACGAATCGTCGACGCGGCCACCAGCGACGACGACCCGCTGCGAGGCGAGATAGCTCAGCCCCCGCACCAGGACAGCTTGGCGCTGCTGGAATCCGTCCGTCAGGCCAGACAGCTCCTGACGGCGCAGGACCGTGCGCCGGTGCTGCTCCCCGCACCCCGCAATCCCGCGGTCATCACCCACGACGACGTCGCCAGAGCCGCGCAGCCCCTCCTCGACCGGGTTCACGACGCGGTTCGTGACACCCTCGACGCGGCCGACATCGACAGCCAACACCTCAGCTGCATCATCCTCCGCCAAGCCGAAGCAGTGCCCGGCCTCCAAGACCGGCTCACCACAGCCACCGGCCCCACCCCGGCAGTCCTCGCCGACCAGTCCCACGCCCTCGCCGACGGCGCCCTGACGCTCGCGGCACCACACCACCACGCACCTACCGCCGCCAACACACACCTACCGCGGGTCCGGCTCCGCGTACGGGACCTGACCAGCGCCCTCCTGCTCGGGGCCTGCTCTCTCACCCTGCTTCTTCAAGCCATCTTCACCGCGGACGTCACCACCACGTTCCTGCGGGTCGTCGGTGTCCGCACCTCCCTACCGCAACTGGGCGCCGCCGGCGCGCTCGCCATGCTCACGGCATTCGCCGTGGCGCACCTCGCCCCCACCACCTGGCTCGCCGGGGCACACAGCACGACTCCGTCCGAACCCGCGACCGGCAGCCTCATCCGACGCGGATACCTCGCCGCCGCCGTCGGCGCGCAGTCACCGCCGGCCTCTACGGCCTCGCCACCGGCACCTCCGTCCGATACGACTACAGCCCATACCTGAAATGGACCCTTAGCTCCGCGTTGCCCCTAGCGGTCTGCGCCGCCGTCATCACCGCGACCGCACCCCGCATCCCCGCGAACGACCTACCCGCCTGGCTCGCGCGCACCCGGCCAGCGATCCTGCACGCCGCCATCGCCACCACCGGCATCTACCTCATGCGGGCAGCACTCACGATCACCCCACCCGTCGACCTGACCGGCATGCCCGGCCTCGTCGGCAGCGCCGGAGCCGCGCTCCTCGGCGTCGCCACCGCCCTGACCGCCAGCCGAAGCCGCACCATCCGCACCGTCACGGCACCCGGCCTGGGAATCGGCTACGCCATCGTCTTCACCAACGACACCAACGGGGCACTCATCGTCGGGTACCTCGTCGCCCTCACCAGTTGGACGGTCTGGCTCGCCGGACACACACTGCGCCTCGCGTTCCCCACCGCCGGGCAGGCGCTACGCCGTCTCATGGACGGCAGGACCAGTTGACAACCTGCACGACCACACCAAGGTAGGTGCCTGGCCTCCTCGAATTCGCCGGACTGCCTCCGGCTCCACACCAGCCTCCACGCTGTCACTTCCAGACGAACTCAAGCCTGTCGACATCGAGCTGCACCTGCCCGGCGCGGGTCGCCGGCTTCACGATGATCCGGTCCAGGACGAGCGCCAGCAGCTCCCGCCGCCGCTCCAGCAGCGCGTCGACCCACCACTCGGCCAGGCCCTCCGGCGTCATCGCCGGCACCGCCCGCAACCGCTGCGCCTGAGCGATCCACTCGCGCACCGCCTTCTGCTCGCGCTTCGCCTCGGCCTCGATCGCCGTGAGCGTCACCAGGCTGATCTCCCGCTTCGCGTACGCCTGCCCCGCCTCGACCAGCCGGTCCTCGATCGCCTGCAGGACCTCCTGCATCGTCTCTTCGCCCTTCATCACCGAGCCGACGGCGCGCTCCAGCCGGGCCCGCACTTTCGGCGACGCCAGCCGGGCTAGGGCCCGCGCGGCCACCTCCTCCTCCAGGCTCTCCGCGGCGATACGGATGCGGCCGCAACCGTAGCTGGGGCTGCCGGCCCGGCAGACGTAACCGCGCTTGCCGCTGTTGCTCGGCTGCGTGTACAGCGGCTTCCCGCACCGGTGGGTGCCATTGCCCTCGTCCTCCAGCGGGAAGCCGCACACCAGGAACCCGCCCGACAGCAGGTACTTCCGCTGGTTCGTCGCGTGCGGCTGCTTGCGCTCCGGCGCGTCCAGCAGGTCCAGCAGCCGCTTGTGCGTGGCCTCGTCGATGATCGGCGCCCACTGACCCTTGCCAACAACCTCGCCGTGGTACGTCCGCAGGCCTGCCAGCCGAGGGTTCCGCAGCAGCCGCGACAGCGACTGCTGGGTCCAGGGCCGCCCGGCCGACGTCATGATCTCCCGCGCCCGCAGGTCCGCCACGGTCGAGCGCATGCTCTCCCCGTCGAGGACCCGCTTCACGACGTCGCGGATCACCGCCGCCTCAGGCTCGATGACTTCGCGCCCTGTCTCGTCGTACCCATAGCACCGCACCGTAACGACCTCCAGCAAAGCCAGCCTGAACTCAGCCGACCTATTAGCTAGCAGTGCTCCATAGAAACGAGCTACCTACAGGCACGTCCGTGGTTTCTTGCGCCACGCGTCCCCCACCGACGGCCGGTCACGTGCGTCCTCGTAAAGTCGAGAACGGTGCTCTCTAGTCGATGTCCCCATGCGTCGCCTCGCCTGTCGACGAGTCCCCTGCCGGCCAGCCTGCCCTTTCCGCCAAGCACTCACGCTCCATGGGAGGCCAGGCCGATTACACCCTTGATCGGACAGTCCCGCAACCAGCTCCGCGCCACAAGACGATCATCAGGCGACGCAGACCCGCAAAGCGCTAAATCCCCAGGGCGACCGCAAATCGTAAGCTGCTTAGACGCGTTGGAGTAGCAATGCAATGCCCTGACCGACGCCAATACACATGGTCACAAGAGCGCGATCAGCCTTTCGCTCCCAAAGCTCGAGCGCCGCGGTGAGGGCAAGCCGAGCACCACTCATGCCGAGGGGGTGACCAAGTGCGATTGCACCCCCGTTCGGGTTTACATGCTCGCCGTCGTCAGGCAGGCCCAAATGCCTAAGTACCGCCAGCGCCTGGGCTGCGAACGCCTCATTAAGTTCAACGATGTCGATGTCGCTGATCGCCAGGCCCGACCGCTGCAGCGCCTTGCAGCTCGCTAGTACCGGGCCCATGCCCATGATCCGGGGCGGCACCCCGGCCGTCGCAGCGCCGACGACTCGCGCCAGCGGCTTGAGATCAAACCTCTCAACGGCGCGCTCTGACACAACGAGAAGGGCAGCTGCACCGTCATTGACTCCACTGGCGTTCCCGGCGGTGACTGAGCCGCCTTCACGAAACGCTGGTTTGAGCTTTGCCAACGTGTCCAGCGTCGTGTCGCGGGGATGCTCGTCTGTGTCGACCATGAGCGGCTGACTACGCCGCTGCGGCACCGCGACGCCTACGATCTCGCGCGCCAGCCGTCCCGTGTCCCTGGCCTTCGAGGCACGCTCCTGGGACCGGAAGGCGAACCAGTCCTGATCTTGCCTTGAGACGCCGAATTCCTCGGCCACGTTCTCGGCAGTCTCGCCCATGGAGTGGGTGCCGAACCGCTCCTCCATCTGCCGATTGACGAACCGCCACCCGATCGTCGTGTCGTAGATGTCAGCCGTCCGAGAGAAGGCCGACTCGGCCTTGCCCATTACGAACGGGGCACGACTCATGCTCTCCACCCCGCCCGCGACGACGAGGTCTGCCTCTCCGGACCGGATGCTACGCGCGGCGATAGCAAGCGCGTCTGCACCGGATCCGCACAGACGGTTGACTGTCGTCGCAGAGACGGCCTCGGGAAGGCCCGCCAGCAGCGCCGCCATCCGGGCGATGTTGCGGTTGTCCTCGCCGGCCTGATTGGCGCAGCCCAGGACGACGTCGTCGACGGCGGCCCAATCCACCTGTGGATGCCGGGTGGTGACGGCTCTGATGACATGTGCAGCAAGGTCGTCGGGGCGCACGGCCGCCAACGCTCCGGCGTAGCGGCCGATAGGCGTACGGACACCATCGACGAGGTAGGCGTGTGCCACATTTTCTCCGTAGGTCTGGGCTGGGCACCTGATCGCCCCAGCCCTTGCACAGGTCGGCAGTTACTGGTCGGGTCGGGCGATGACCTTCGCGGCGCTGAGGACATCTACATTGCGCTGACTCATCCGTATGGCGATCTCGATGTCGTCAGGTTCCCGACTGGTCGTGACGGCTTCGATCAGCAGCTCGCAGTCGGGGACAGCCGGCGCGGAAAAACGGGCTGCGGCCGATTTCACCCTTCGCGGGTCCTCATCCACCTCTACGGAGCCGACCCGCATCGCCACTCCGAACAGGTACATCCCGTGCAGGATGACGCCCGGGAGGCCGACCGAACGCGCCAGCTGTTCGTCGAGGTGGACTGGGCTGTTGTCACCGGAGACCCGCGCATATCTGTCCGGTATGTCGCCGCTCGGGGCGACGTGGCTCGTCCTGCTACTGACCATGGAAGCGCACCACCTGGGTCGACAGGCCGCTGACACTGAGCTGGCCGGCTTGATTGAGAGTGCGTGAGGCGAAGTAGTAGAAGAGGTTTTGACCTTTCGCGGCGACCTCATGCAAAGTGTCAATCCCCTGGAAGCGTGGAGGGTTGTTTAAGCTGCCTGGGCCCGGCGGGCGTCGGCGATGAAGTGTTCGTAGTCGACCGGTGACATGCCGTCGCAGGCGCTGTGGCGTCTGCGGACGTTGTAGAAGTCGACGATCCA